>JAACEJ010000583.1 GCA_011682565.1 Actinomycetota bacterium
GCTTATTCTCTATTATCAAAAATCCCCAGGTTGGAAATCGTTTCAAAAATAATTGCAGGCCAGCTAAAACCTCTGGGCAGCGCTTCTGAGATGAATTTTATTAATGGCGATGTCGTCGCCCTGGGTTCGCAAATTCTCAAAGTTGCTTTGGATTTTGATCAATTGCATGAAACCGGAACAGATACGGAAAAAGTCGTACAACGCATGCTGGGACAGCCTGACCAGTATGATCCGAATATCGTCAACGCTTTGAGAAATGTTAAATCTTCGTCATCCGGTATGGAGGTCAAACTGGTAACGGCCCAGGATGTGACCCTGGGGATGATCCTGGCAGAAAATGTCTATACAAAAAAGGACCTGTTACTTGTGGCCAAAGGAAAGGAAGTTACCTATACGGTTCTTAAAGGGTTGAGGAATTTTTCCCAGGGCATCGGGATTCAGGAGCCTTTTCATGTTTATGTTCCGCGGGCTGCGTAGCTGAGAAAAATGATTCGCAGCTAGTGCATCCGCATTTAAGGGGTTATTTTTCGGGGGATCCCATTTTCTTTGTGTCCCGCGTGTCATTTATAGTACATCACTTATGACGGAAATCGCAGTGCCGGCAGCCCATTTCCAGGGTCTGCTATTTCATAACCTTTTCCTCAGGAAAGAGTGTTGACTAGGTGAAATAAATCCGTTATATTTGGCTGATTCCAAAAAAGTGAACTCGGTTGTAAAAATGTTCAATCGCCCTTGGAGGAATAATGCTAAAGCCTGTTTTAATAACGTTCATCTTTTTTCTGTTTGGGACTCTTTCAAGTTTTGCCGGAGGACAAGTGGATCAGCAAACGATATCCAATACAATTCAAATCCTCGAACAAAAATATGGGGATCAGCAGCGTCAACAAATTGAGAAAGGCGTAAAGCAGATTGCCGGTTTTTGGCGGCAGGATGATGGTTCCGCAGACGATTTTTCAGAGTTTTGCCGGAAGCAATTTATTGTCGATGAAAAATTGCTGCACGAAACTTTTGAGCGCTACGAAACGAACCTGGAATCCATTTACGGGTATGGCCACGAAATTCAGCGTGACCTTTCCGTGCCCATGCAACTGGACATCGGCCCCATTCTGCCTGTGGATTATTTCTTCGCCGAATTCGATCCCTTTGCCCACCTCGACGATGATTTTTTTACATCAAAAATTGCTTTTGTCGCCTTGCTGAATTATCCTCTTTATACACTGGCGGAACGCCTGAAATTGGGTCCGACATGGAGCCGTGAACAATGGGCGCAGGCACGAATGGTTGAGAAATTTGCCAGCCGTGTTCCGGCCGCAGTTTCTCAAAGCCTCACGGTCGCTTATGTTCAGGCCGAAGATTACATCAGCAATTATAATATTTATATGCATCATCTGCTCGATGACAACGGCGATCGTCTGTTCCCGAAAGGCCTCAAACTTATCACTCACTGGGGTTTGCGCGACGAACTGAAAGCACAATATGCCAAAACCGACGGCCTGCCGTGTCAGCAAATGATTCAAACCGTCATGGAAAGAATTGTGACCCAGCAGATTCCGCAAAAAGTTATTAATAACGATCAGGTCGACTGGAATCCCCTCCGAAATAAAGTATATAAGAACGGTGCTGAAATAAAATTTGAGCCGGAAGGCGATACCCGCTATCAGCGCCTTTTGGATATATTTCACGCAGAGCAAGCAGCCGATCCCTACTACCCGCTTATGCCGACAAAGATCGACCGCCGCTTCAAAAAAGACCGCGAGATTCCGGAGGCGGATTTCGAAAAACTGATTGTCTCCGTGTTAACAGACCCTGTTGTTAAAGATGTGGCTAATCTCATTTCCAAAAGACTGAATAGAAAATTGCAGCCTTTTGATATCTGGTACAATGGTTTCAAACAGCGCGGTTCCATCGACGAAACGCAACTGGATAAAATCGTTTCCGAGCGCTACCCCGATGTTCAGGCCTTTCAAAATGATATCCCCAATATTTTAAAAAGTCTTGGATTCGCGGATTCCACGGCAGCATATCTTTCAACCAAGATTACCGTCGATCCCTCACGCGGCGCGGGACATGCAATGGGAGCGGAACGGCGTCCAGATAATGCGCATTTGCGCACACGCATCGCAAAAGGCGGTATGAAATATAAGGGATTTAATATTGCCATCCACGAACTCGGGCATAACGTTGAACAGGTTTTTTCATTGAACAAGATCGATTACTATTCTTTACACAGCGTTCCCAATACCGCTTTTACGGAAGCATTTGCATTTGTCTTTCAATCTCGCGACCTGGACGTACTCGGCATGGGCCGAAATGACGAGATGGCTCAAAACCTCAAAACCCTGGATACGTACTGGTCGACGTGTGAAATTGCTGCCGTGGGGTTGGTAGATATGCGCGTCTGGCACTGGATGTACGATCATCCCGATGCAACAGCGGAAGAGTTGAAAGGTGCTGTCATTGAAATTTCCAAAGATGTGTGGAATTCATATTTCGCGCCGTTTTTTGGAATAAAAGATTCGATTCTTCTCGGTGTTTATTCTCACATGATTGAAAGCGGAATGTACATCCCCGATTACTCGCTCGGTTTCATCATTATGTTTCAAATTGAACAATATCTTAAGGACAGAAACCTGGGTACGGAAATGGAGCGCATGTGCCGCACAGGGTCGATTACGCCCGACGCGTGGATGCGCGCTGCTGTCGGTGGCCCCGTTTCAGCACAGCCGCTTTTGGATGCTACAAGAGAAGCAGTCAAAATGGTAAAAACAAAATTATAATTGATTCGGGAACTCGATGAAAATATTACAATCCACTGTTTTGCTTTTTTTGTTTTGCCTCATTTTTAATACTGATGCATCCGGGACTGATTTTCATATCTATTCCCGGTTTGATCTTTTTAAAAGCAATCACTCCCGGCAGAAAAACCTGTCCTCCGACTGGGAGATGCGCAATAAAGGCAAAGGTCAATGGAAAAAAATTGGTCCATTGCAGCCGCTACCGGTAAATGAGCAGTTTGAATTCCGGAAAACCTTCGCTCTCGATTCAAGTGACATTGGCAGAAAATATCAACTGGAAATAAACGGCCTATACGGCTCTTGTGCTGTTTACTTGAACAGCAAATTGCTCGGCATACATCAGGGCAGTGTGCCCGCATTCCTGCAAATTTCGCCGGAATTAATATCGCTTAATGAGCGCAACGAAATTTCCGTGCAAATGTACAATGTCGTCGATTATAAAAGTTCCCTGCCCCTGAAATACCGGGCCGGCGGCATTCCCCTGCT
>JAACEJ010000584.1 GCA_011682565.1 Actinomycetota bacterium
ATTCGTGGTTAACGTTTTTAAAATAGATCATTCTGAATCGAGCATATTCCTCACCATCTTTTTCACATCGTACGGCGCCGGGGCTCCGCCAAGATATTTGTGAAACCAGTCCAGGTGCGCGTCATAATACAGCGGCATGGATTTAACATAGCTGGGCCAGTGGCAGTCATTTTTTAAGACGATCAGTCGCGACGGGACACCCATCTTTTGCAGTGCGGTGAAAAACTGCAAACTCTGAGTGTAGGAAACGCGAAAATCTTTTTCGCCGGTGATGACCAGGCAAGGCGTTTTAAAGTTCTTTACAAAGCGGCTGGGAGAATATTTTTGATAAAGGGCGGAGTTCCATGGATCGCCGCCCAAATCATAGCGCGGAAACCACAACTCCTCGGTCGTGCCGTAAAAAGAAGTCTGATCGTAAACTCCCATCATCGCGGCTATTGCTTTAAAGCGCTGCGTGTACCCTTCCAGCCACATCATCATAAAACCGCCGAACGACCAGCCCATGGCGCCCATGCGCTCCTTGTCGATCCAGGGAATATTTTCCAGCGAGTCTGCCACAGCCATAACGTCCTCGTACACCTGGCCGCCATAATCGCGCGAGATTTCCTGCGTGAATTGCTGCCCGTAACCGGTCGATCCGTGCGGATTCGGAAACGCAACAACATATCCGGAACCGGGGTAAACCTGCCAGTCTCCACGAAAGCTGTCCATCCATTGCGATTGCGGGCCGCCGTGAACGTTGAGGATGAGCGGATATTTTTTAGCGGGATCAAAGTTATGCGGCTTGATGACAAAAGTATGAATTTTTGCGCCGGTCGGAGATTGAATCCACATTTCTTCTGCGGGACGAATGTCCACCTGTTCCTCAATCTTTTTGTTAAAAAAAGTCAGGCGGCGAATATTTTTACCATTTGTTCCGGCAATCCAGATTTCCCGCGGCTCGGCAATCGCACGACGCGCAACAACAACAGATTTGCCGTCTGGAGAAATTTCAAAATCATCAATTGTTTTGAGGTCTAAAACCTGTTTAATCTTTTTGCTTTTAATGTCGACTTTGTACAGCGGATTATGCCCTTTGACCGAAGCGAGAAAATAAATACTGCGCGAATCCGGTGCCCAGTGAAAATCCCCGACCCAGTTATCAAAATTATCAGTCAGAATTGTCTTTGTTTTTTTCTGCCGGTCGTAAATCGCCAGACGAATCAAATCCGATTCGTAATTCGGCACCTTTTGCATTAGGTAAGCGATATAACGTCCGTTCGGCGAATAGTGCGGATAACC
Source organism: Actinomycetota bacterium (assembly GCA_011682565.1). Classification (GTDB taxonomy): domain Bacteria; phylum Zhuqueibacterota; class Zhuqueibacteria; order Residuimicrobiales; family Krinioviventaceae; genus Hydrothermomicrobium. The sequence continues at coordinate 1,282 of JAACEJ010000584.1, forward strand.
GTCAAAGGCTTTGTTGGCACCGGTTATATTCACGGGGCTTCCACCGGATACCGGAATGAGCCATAGATTTTTGTTGGTCGTTTCCCACCTGTTGCTGTCGGTGTTGGCCGCAACGCACAGTTCTTTCCCGTCCGGCGATAGATCAAATCCGGCATTGTCGCCGCCCGTTAAAAACGACGGTGCATCCCATTCCCCGTGCGTTAATTCTGTTGTCTTTTTGCTTTTGATATTGAAAATAAACGTATGGAATCTCCGCCCGTCTTTCCAGATATTCCAGTGGCGGTAAAACAAGCTGTCCGCGAGATGGGCCTGCACGATTCCGTTTTCCAGGCCGTCGCTCATCTTTTTATTGCCTTCATCATCGGCCCCGCATTCCGGGAAAACTTCCGAGACAAACAGGATGTTTTGACCATTCGGCGACCAAATCGGATCACTCACTTCATAAGAAAGATCGGATAATTGCTTTGCTTCGCCGCCGTTCGCCGGTATCAGCCACAGTTGTGATCCGTCTTTTCGCCCGGAAACGAACAGCAGGGATTTCCCATCCGGCGACCAACGCGGATGAGAATCGGCGGCATCGGATTGCGTCATTTGCCGCAAACCACTGCCGTCTGCATTCATGATGTAAATATCGGAATTGCTTTCCCCATCTTTGAGCAAATATTTCGTTACCGTAAAAGCTATTTTTTTACCATCCGGTGAAAAATGAGGGTCCCGCACACTTTTAATTTTGTAGAGGTCATCTATTGTGAACGGACGTTTTTCCGCCAAAGCAGAAGAAACAACAAAAAGGGCAAGTAAGAGAATAACCAGTCTTCGCATCTGTTCCTCCGTGTTTGTTGCAGTTTTTCACAAATAAAGAAAAGCATAATGAAAATTCTCATGAGCTGTCATTGTACCTGCTGTTAAAAATTAACAACTTTTTCAATGTAAAAAAATTAATTTGAATAACAAGGAGAAAAAACGGTTGATGGCATCCCATTTGTTGGCCAGGCGAGCGCCTCAATGGAATAAATACTTGATGTTGTATTGTTCCACAAGCAAAATCGCAAGAAAAAACATGACTGAATAAAGGAATAGTGATATGACAAAACGAAGAGATTTTTTAAAGACAGCGCCGGTCGTTGCAGGAGCAGCATTGCTGGCAAACGGCAGCTTTATTTCATCTGCCGAAGCAAAGGCAAAGATCGTCAATGCCCAGGGCGAATATGTATTGCCGTCCCTGCCTTATGCTTATAACGCTCTTGAACCCTATATTGACGAACAGACCATGCGCCTGCATCACGACAAACACCACGCCGGTTATGTGAGAGGATTGAACGCTTCTTTAGCCAAACTGAAAGAGGCCAGGGATGCCGGCGACTATAGCCAGATTCAGATTCTATCGGACAAAGTTGCATTTAACGGTTCGGGGCATTTTTTGCACTCGATTTTCTGGCAGAACATGTCGCCAAAAGGCGGCGGCGAACCCAAAGGAAAGTTGGCCAAAGCAATCGATATGAATTTCGGCAGCTTTGCAAAATTCAAGGCACAATTTATCGCGGCGGCAAGTAAAGTGGAAGGCAGCGGCTGGGGCATTCTTGCTTGCGAGCCGGACGCAAAAAAGCTATTTGTTTTGCAGGCTGAAAAACATCAAAACCTGACAGTCTGGGGCGTTGCGCCGCTGCTGGTAGTTGACGTATGGGAACATGCGTATTATCTCAAATATCAAAACCGTCGCGGAGACTATGTCAAAGCATTTTTCAATGTCGTCAATTGGAATGATGTTGCCGGGCGATTGAAAATGGCAATGAAATAAATTATAACTGCAGAGCGCACAGAGAAAAATAACATCACGTTTTGATACTTGTACCTTGCTGGATGTTAAGACCGTAAACCAAGTTAAATGACAAACTAATAATACGCCTTTATATTAAGTATTTGCAGGGTTGCTATTATGGACAGTTTCAATACTATCTCTGCGACCTCGGCGTTTCAATATAATGAATTTCAAGAAAA
>JAACEJ010000585.1 GCA_011682565.1 Actinomycetota bacterium
ATGCGCAAGTTTTATTTTTCGAGAACAGTTTTTTCTCCAATCCATTTTCTGACCGCCTCAGTGGGGTATAAGGGCTGGCGACAGATATGGATGCAGGGTAAGCTGTGAACCCGCTTAAGGTGTGCAATTACATTATGGTAGTCTGCGGCTTTGCTGACCGAAGGTATACGCAGAAATTTGACTAACTCTTCTTCAGTCAAAAGGTCGGGGTATAAGTTGTTATTATTCTCTGTAGTCATCTTGTCACCTTCTCAATTGCTTATTATCTGTTTTAGCGATGTCCTTTTTGCGGACGGTATAATCTGACAAGCGGTCCTTTGTTCCTTTGAAATGCAGGCCAATGAACGAAAAAAGCAATATCAGAATAATAGCTATCGCCATGGCAGCATAGGGCAGCAGGATCACCTCTATTGAACCTCTTAAAAAATGGTTTATTCCAATAATGCATAATGCCGACACACATACCGAAAGAACACAAGACGGGAATGTGTCAAGGTTGAAAGCAGTTTTAATCGGCTTGAATGTGACTATCAGTTTTCCCCTTTCCGATAGCGGGTTTTGGGTTTTCAAAAACTGTGGAACTTTTGCAGTAACAGCGTCTACAAGCGTTTTGCCGGCATTATCAAATGGGATGAGCCAGTTGATATTTCTCCATAGCAGAACAAGTCTTATCTGCAAAAAGAACAGGGCAACATCAAGGCCAACACATACGAAATACAAAAAACACATCAACAAATAAGTTAATCCAGTCATTTTCGTGCCCCTTTCTTAAATGGCTCTTATATGGTGAGCGAGAGTTTGATATTTTCGGAGCAATTTTTGCTGATCACCTACGAAGCAGTACCTAATTGAGTCGTCCGAATTTCGAGAAGCGATTTGCTTGAGGAGTCTTTCGTCAACATCTTTTGGACTGCCGCCAATGCCAATACAGTCGATAATAACTCCGGCTTTTTTCAGCCTGATTGCGATGTGAATTGGATTTTCATCGCCAAGATGTTCACCGTCGGTTAACAGGATAATTCGTCTTGTGCTTCCATTAGTCGTTTTTTTCGAAAGACATTTGTCTATACCGGGCTCAAAAAAGATACCGGACAGTGCTTTTGTGACAGGATTTCCCGTGGCCGTCATTGAGCACACCAGAACACCTGCTCTTTGCTGAGACCCATGAATTGTCCAGCAGCCTGATATTCGCTGATTGAACCACATCTGCCCATGATTTTAGTAGAGGTAATCGCGGGTATCTTGTTTGACAGATCATCGGGAGTTAACACAGAAATAAACAGACCTGTTCCCGTTCCCCTGACCAGCCCGGCAAGATCGGTTATCGAGTTGCCGCCGTAGCCTGCAGATTCACGACGCTGAGAAAACAGTCTCTGGCCCTCATCTATACTCATCCAAAGATCCATTCCTCGGTTGGAAATCCCTCTCGATACACGTGATATAAGCTCAGCTACTACAAGGTAGTTGATTACAAGGTCTTTAATGTCCATGTACTAATAGCTGAACAGATAAACAATTTCACAATCTGAATCTATGAATCGCCTCCCCGCAACAAAACCTGCCGCCTCAAAATCCGTCTCAACACATGCTTTCTTCAAATAACGTCCCCGACCGGTTAAAACACAAGGAACGCCATCTTTCCTTAAGGCTTCAATAGTAGGCAAATCCCCATTTTTTGGTTCAAGCCACACTACTCCTTCGGATTTAGATTTTATCAGATACTGAGCTAAGCCCTTTCTTAAATTTGATATAAATTGGGAAGGCAACAACTGAACTATTACATTTTTACGCTCACACTCCTTCACTATACCTGCTAATATCAGTGAGTGGTATCGCTCTGGGTTGCCAGTTGCCCCGGCAATAGACACAATTGATATTTGCCTCGTTAGCAAATCCGGGCTATCATTTTTTACCGGCAAAGTATTACGTGATAATGACACAAAAACGCCCCGTCCACGGGCTACCTCCACAATGCCCTCGTTCTGGAGCATCGAAAAAGCCTGCTGCACCGTCCTGGTTCCAACATTCAGATTAGAAACCACCTCTCGTACACTTGGGAGCCGCTCGCCTGGTTTCAAGTCTCCATTATTAACTTTTTTCCGAAGGAACTCCGCGACCTGAAACGAGGATGAATTATATGCCCTCCTGTTTATTTCAAATTGTTCCATTTTCATTATAACTTACCCAACGTTTTTTGTTTGCAAGAATAACCTTTATTTTTGCTATAGTTAGAGGAGGGTTGTTAAGAAGCAATCTTAATGACGAATAAACTTTTCTGCTAATTGCGATAGTTTCGGTACGGCATAATCGAAGAATTTTTTATATGCCTGACAGAAATAACCTGGATTTATAAAATCATCACTTATTGCGATCCTGTCTTTCAGACAGCCACCTCTGCAAATAGCATTGTGCCTGCATATCAGGCATTTATTGTGAATATTACTTTTCTCGTCGGAAAATTGCTTTTTAATCTCGCTTTGGAATAATTCTTCAATCGGCGACTCAAGTACATTCCCCAGTCGATATTGATTGTCCACAAAAAAATCGCAGCAAAACGCATCACCATTGTGTTCTATTACGATATAATCGTTACATCTACGAGCAAATGTACAATTCGTATGTCTGCCGTGAACAATATAATTCAAAACCGAATCAAAAATGCGAATACTGAGTTTATCAGGTCCATATTCATACCATCGGTCAAATATCCTGCACAGAAAATCACTATATTGTTTTGAAGTTATACTAAAATCTGCGATCTTTCCTGTAGAGTGGTCTTTCTCTACACAAGGTATAAACTGAAGATATTTTATTTTCTGATTTGTGAAAAAATCAAATAATTCATCCGGGGCTTCAACATTCTTATTGTTGAGCAAAACAAGAATATTGAATTTAACTTTGTGTTTGCGACAATTATCTATTGCTGCCATAAGCCTATTGAAAGTGCCGTTGCCTGCCTTATCGATGCGATAACGATCATGATATTGTTTAGGCCCATCCAGGCTTATACCGACAAGAAATTTATATTCACTTAAAAACTTACACCACTGTTCATCCAGTAAAATGCCGTTAGTCTGTAAAGCGTTGCTCACTACCTGACCGTCTTTGCCGTATTCTTTTTGTAATTCAATAGCTTTTTTATAAAAATCCAGTCCCATTAAGGTCGGCTCACCACCCTGCCAGGCAAAACTGCTTACAGGCAAATTCAGGGACAGATAATCTTTAATCAATCTGTCGAGTACATCGTTACTCATTCGGTGCGTATTTTTGCC
>JAACEJ010000586.1 GCA_011682565.1 Actinomycetota bacterium
CTTGCTGAATACAGCCAATAGATAAAGTGGCATTGTACAGCGATTCAGAAGCAAATTAAATAAACAATAATAACAGTTAAATATAGTTTAATTCTAAAATGTGTTTTCTAGCCTTTTATCTCCTCGGAACTTTATCATTTCTCCCAAAACGTTTAAAATCAGTTTGATTTTCGAAAAAGTTTCCTCATCCTCAACCGCAGCATATATCTTACCTGATAATCCCTGTTGAGTTTTTTTGCCAAACAAAAAGCTAATCAAATCAACGAATAAAAAAATCAGAATTATTTTCAACAAAAAGCCGGGAAAAATTTGCGTTCCATAGCCACTTCGGATATTGTTGTTAGCATGACCGAATTACTACGCTATAGAAAACGAATTATTACCTCAAATGATGTCCGTTACATTCGGCAACTGATTGCCGACAACCCGCATATCAGTCGCAGAGCCTTGTCTCAAAAAGTATGCCGTGATTGGAACTGGATTCAAGATAACGGTCATCTCAAAGACATGGTTTGCCGGAGTATGATGCTTCTGCTTGAAAGAGAGGGACATATTGCTCTGCCACCGCGGAAGAGGATTCCTCATAATCCATTAGCCGCGCGAAAACCTCCTAAAAAAATTGCTATCGATCAAACACCGATTCGAGAATCCCTTGCCGATATGGTTCCTATAAAACTTCGGCAAGTGAGAAGATCCGAGTGGGAGGCAATCTACAACAGTCTGATCGAACAGTATCACTACTTGAGCTACACTCAACCGGTTGGAGAACATTTAAAATATATATTTTTTTCCGGTAAACGCCCCGTCGCCTGTCTGTCGTTTTCTAACGCGCCTTACTGGATTGATTGCCGGGACTGCTTTATTGGCTGGAGTCCACTAGCCAGAGAAAAAAACAGACACCTCCTAGCTTACAACACTCGATTTTTAATTCTTCCCTGGGTACGCGTTCCCCATTTGGCCTCTCATCTATTGAGTTTATGCGCCAAACAAATCAACTCCGATTGGCAACGACTTTACCATCATCCGATTCTTTGGCTGGAAACCTTCGTAGATACCGAACGTTTCAAAGGAACCTGTTATAAAGCCGCCAATTGGAAATTTTTAGGCCTGACCAAAGGAACAGGCAAAGACAGCAAACTCAAACGACGCGTTTCGATTAAAGCTATGTTCGGCTATCCCCTGGCGCGAAATTTCAGAGAAATATTGGGCCGGATATAACAATAGTGAGGAACTTTAATGAATGAGTTTTCGAAAATTAACAACGATTGAAGAGGAGAAAAGATGGCAAAGAAACTCAAATCGCGTAAAAAAAAAGAAATAAGAAAAATCCATAAAAAAAGAACAAAAGCCAAAGTGTTAAAAGAACAGAAAATAAAAATAAAAAAAAGGATTAAAGAGACCGAACTTAAGGAGGAGATGGCGTTGCTTCTTCAAATTAGCCAAGTAATAAAAGTATATTTCGCTAATTTTATGGGACTGCTTAAAAATGTCGACGACGTTCGAGATGAGAGCGCAGACTATAAAATTGAGGAGTTGATCTTCGCTTGTATCGCCATGTTCATCTTCAAGCAGGGGTCCCGGCACCATTTCAACCAATTGAGAAAAAAGAAACGATTCAGACATAACTTCAAAAAGATATTCAACTTGCGCCTTCCCCATATGGACACGGTAGATAGAGTTTTGAGACGATTAAACCTTAATGTGCTGGAAAATATTAAGGTTGCTCTGATCAAAAATATGATTAAAAAAAAACACTGGCCAAATATCGCCTTTTCAACGAGTATTATGTCATCGCCGTAGACGCGAGTGGGGTGTATCATTTCGACGATCAACACTGCTTTAAGTGTTCTCACAAGACCTCATCGAAAGGTAAATTCCGAGTAAGCGCGGAAGCGCTTGTAAAACTGAAAGACGAAGGAATTCCGGAGAATATCGTTCAATCGCTAAAAAGCCTTGAGGGAGTGGAGGTTTGGGGAAAAACAAAGTTCGTGAAATTGCTGACAGAGAACTTGGGAAAGGAGGATTACGAAAAATACCACCCCTATCTGATCAAACACTGTGGTAACACCAGTTGGTTTCATAACGTATTGGAGGCCAGATTGGTAACGCCAAACGGTTTTTCCCTTTCGATAGCAACTGAATGGATCGAAAACAGCGATTTCGGATACGATAAACAGGACTGTGAGCTGAAAGCGTTTATTCGACTCTCGGAAAAACTAAAAAAGATGTTTCCACAGCTGTCTATTTGCGTTGTAGTGGATGGATTATACGCCAATAAGGCACTGTTCGATCGTTGCGATCAAATGGGTTGGCCATATATTGTAACTTTCAAAAAGGGAAATCTGCGCAGCGTATGGACGGAAGTAAAATCGCTCATCAAAATTACGCGAGACAATACGGAATACAAAATTTCCGAAGACGGAAAAATCACCGAGAATTACACTTGGATCAACCATATCGCATATGGTGATCATACTATCCACTGGGTAAAATGCCGGGAGAAAAAACCACCTTGGTCAAAAAACAAGACCGGAATAACCGATTTTGTTTATCTCACCTCTTTTGAAATCAATAAGAAGAACTATCGCGCAATCGTTGAGGCCGGTCGCCTGCGGCAGAAAATCGAAAATGAGGGATTCAATACCCAGAAGAATCTGGGCTATAACATGACCCATAAATACTCGAGAGTATCCGATTTAGCCTACAAGAACTATTATCAGTCGTTACAAATAGCTCATATAATAGTCGGCATGGTGGAACTATGCGGTGCGATCAAAGAGATCCGCAAGAATATGACACTTAAGTTTCTGTGGGAATGTCTAATTGGATTTTTAAAATACTGTCAGATATCCCAAAACGCTCTCAACTCTGTCCTGGGCAAAAGAACTCATTTCCAGTTTGAATGATGACAAAGGAGACGCTCTGCTCCGAAATACAGAGATAACACGACAAAACATAGGAGGTATCAATAAAAATCACTTTGGAAGAAAGTGAAAGCAACCCGGAAATCACACGCTAAAAGCTGGGATTATTGGGAATACGCATCTGTATGTTCAAAATCTGAAAAGCGATTTTTCAGTTTACGATATATAATTGCTTCTGAATCGCTGAATTGATAACGGAGCAAGCAGCACTGATTCCACTTCGGTCACCTTAAGTCTCTCAGCTGACGACAATACTGGAGTTACCACCTATTATGTATCGGAAACGAGCACCACTCCATCGGCCAGTGCTTCGGCCTGGACATCGGTTACCTCGGCTACAAGTT
>JAACEJ010000587.1 GCA_011682565.1 Actinomycetota bacterium
GCTTGCATCTTTTTATTTTTAGAAATAATGTTTCCAAACCGGTATTTTTCTTCCAACTCTGATTGCAAACGGCGGTTGTCGTTTTCAAGATTTTTCAGCCGGAGAGCTTTTTCAATGGTAAACAAAAGCTGTTCTTTAGCGAACGGTTTAGGCAAATAATCATCCGCTCCCTTGCGGCAGGCTTGCACTGCATTTTCAATTGTTCCAAAAGCTGTAATAATGATTACCGGTATCTGGTCATTGAAAAGCCGAATCCGTTTTAATGCCTCCATACCGGGCATCTCCGGCATTTGCAGATCGAGCAGCACCAGATCAAAAGATTTTTTATGCAGCTTTTCTATTCCTTCTGCTCCACGGTTTGCAATCTGGACGTTGTATCCCATGCCTTCCAGTTGATGCGAAACAACGGTGCAAAGGCTGATATCATCATCGATGAGGAGAATTCTGGCGGTCTTGATCATTTTTCAAAAACTCCATTTTAATTTGCGCACCACCGCTTTTGCTGTTTTTGGCGTAGATAGTGCCATTATGAGATTCTACAATTCTTTTGGTGATTGCCAACCCCAACCCGGTGCCATCCGGCTTTTCCGTGTAAAAGGGTTCAAAGAGATGTTTCCTTGCTTCCTCACCTATGCCGGGTCCCTGATCGGAAACAGTAACAGATAGAACTTTTTCATTTTGTTTGGCAGAAATTGAAATTGTGCTATTGGCGGGACTTGCCTGGATTGCATTGAGTAAAATATTGACCAGGGCCTGGCGTATTTGTCCTTCACGGCAAAACATTGTTAAATCCTGTGGCTCGACATTGACATCCAATTGCAACGTTTTTTTACGTAACTCAGGCCCAAGCAATGCAAGTGTCGATTCGATGGTTTTTTTTAAACTCATCACTTCTCTTTCTTCGGTTCTGGGTCTGGCAAAAGTGAGGTAATTTGCCACTACCGCATCCAGCCGTTGTGTTTCCTTGAGTAAAATCCCGACAAATTTTTTATGGCTTTTGTCCCGAGATTCATCGCGAAGAATCTCTGCCACGCCCCGGATCGACCCGAGCGGGTTTCGCACTTCGTGGGCCAGGCTGGCAGTCAGTTCTCCCAGTGTCGAAAGTCTTTCGGCCATGCGCAGTTGATTTTCGATCAGTGTCAGTTCGTCCGTCGTTTTCTTAAGCTTATCTATCGATTCTTTTAGCCGCTCGGATGCCTGCTGGTAAAATGTTTTTTGTTTCCTTTCCTGTTCCCATAAATACCCGGTCAGGCCACCCAGGGTGTTATACAAAAAAATCATAAAAAAACGGCTGATATTCATAACAATGTTGCCACCCCATTGAAAAACAACGTGCGGCAAATACAGGAATGTAACGATCAGCGCAGTCATCATTCCACCTTTCAGGCCAAAACCGAAAGCACCCAGAATGATGGGAATAAAGTACAGCACTTTATATAATTCATGCAAAGGCCGGTAACTCGTCGGTGTTGTATAATGAAAAGAAGAGATGATAAGAATAAGAGCAGCAATTAATATTTTCAGGATTTTCTTCGAAGACATTTTAATATCGAAAAATTAAACTTGTACCGAGGCCAATGCCGCGAGCGGAGGGTGTAAAAAATCCATTGAACGATCTGGCCGCAAAGTCCCAGCGAATAGTGCCAAACACAAAACCAAAACCCAGGGAATTTGCCCAGCCGAATTTCCCGCCCAGGGAGGTGCCGGCGCGCAAGTGGAAAAAGCGGAGAAGACGATACTCGGTGCCGATAGCGAAAAGTGCTTTTTTGCCGGCGAAAGCGGAATTTTCGAAACCCTGTTCCCATTCAAATGCGATGAGAAATCGACCAACAGCGCGGAGAATACCCAGGCGCAAGATGGCCGGCAGACGCGTATTAAATGCCGGAATAGCGAACGAACTATCGGACGAAACAAGAATCGAATCCGTTTCAACGTGTCCGTTAAAAAGTTCATCTGCATTTGTGGCTTTCAATTCAAAATCGAAAGTGTGAGATTCCGTTCCCGTATTCCAGCGTAGGTTTGACAGAACATTCTCTACGCTCAAGGATGCCCGCCAGCGATACAAAAAAGTCATTGTGGAACCGATGTCAATGCCGTATCCGCTGCCTCCTGTGGCCTGATTTGCCAGCAGACGACCGCTTGCTTCGGCTGAAGTATAATCGGTGAGTGATTGGGCGTGTGATTCCAAAGTCCCGGCGTATGAATACCCTTTCAAATACTTGACCGATATGCCGACACCGAAATGGCTAATATTCTTCATGCCAAGGTCAAACTTTTGTCCAAAAGATACTGCATACTCGCCCAGAGCGATCTCATCCCCGGAAAATGGTTTGAATGAATAGACTTTATTTAATTGATTGCCGTTGAGCAAAAGATCAATCATTTCCCGACCGATGGAACCATTCAAGCCAACTTTTAGCCGCGCAGTAAAAGCAAGCTGACCGTAGCCGATTCCAAGCACATGTGCATCGGCGACGGAATATACTGAGAGGCCGTCTTTGGGGATTCTGTTGAGAATATCTGTTTTGGAAGCATCTGTTAAAAAATTGCCATTATAGCGGTTGTAAAGAGAAAGGTTGAACGAATTGTTCGACAAACCGAATCCCGCGCCCAAAAGTGTAACTGTCAGAGGATACTTTGTTCGGAGCGAAAGATTTGCCGGATTATAGAGTGGCGCTTCGGCTCCGAGTGCAAGGCAGGAGTAAGCTCCTCCCATGGCCATACTTCTCGCATTGCTCAAATCCTGAGCGGAATAGAGAGTACCTGTCGCAAATAGTAAAAGGAAAAAAAGCACGCGAGTTTTTTGAAATGGTTTTTTCATTAATAGCTCGTGATAAGGAAATATTTTCTATCAGGTATTATTTACGATCCGACAGCTTGCTTTCAACCAGCACAATTATTCCTTGGTCAGAAGCGTCGGTCTTGTGAACAATTTTTGCTCCGGGAATTTCACCCTTGATCGACCCAAACGCCGGTTGCTGAGGATGCTGTTCCCATTGCAAGATATATGCCAGCCAGCGGCATCCATCCACATAGGCAGCTTGCCGGGCGCCTTGAATTGCCATGGCCGAACTTTTTACGTTTTTGGGCGCTTTGCCATAACCTACCGCCCTTACTACATTGGAGCCTTTGTCTACGCTTAACGCAACCAGTTTTTTATGAAGATCAGTATTTTGCGGATCGAGTTGGATGGCTTGTTGTAGTTCCTGAAGTTTTGGGATGAGATTTTCAGCTTGTTCAACTGGTAAAATTTGACCGGT
>JAACEJ010000588.1 GCA_011682565.1 Actinomycetota bacterium
AAGGTGAATGATTTTTCTACGGAAATGGTGAAGCACTTTTTCAAATCACTGGCTCTCAATGCCGAAATGAATTTGCACATCCAGTTTCTGAATCTTGGAGAAAATGAACACCACAGAATTGAAGGCATTTTTAAGGCCTTTGCCAGATCATTGCGCATGTCATTGGAATATGATGAGCGTGGAAAGAATTTATTACCATCAACTAAAGGAAAATTATGATCCAAATAATTGATTATGGAGCGGGAAATCTGCAAAGCATCAAGAATGCTCTGGAAAAACTAGGTGCAGAGTCTGAAGTCATTAGTTCGCCTCAAGAACTAATAACTGACGCTAAAATAATTTTTGCCGGTGTTGGAGCGGCGGGCAGTGCGATGGCGAATTTACGAAAAAGTGGCTTTGATAAAGCTCTGACTAAGCTAAAAAATCCTTTTCTGGGGATCTGTTTAGGTATGCAACTTTTGTTTGAGCGCTCGGAAGAGGACGCAGTTGAATGTTTAGGAGTGCTAAAAGGCGATGTTCGCAGATTTCCTCTTGGTCTTACTGTGCCGCAAATTGGTTGGAATAAAGTTAAAACGAATGATTCGGCTTTATTTAAAAGTATTCCGCAAGAGAGTTACTTCTACTTCGTAAATTCCTACTATGCGAGGCCATCTACGAACGCCTTAATTGCCGAAACTGAATATGGAATCACTTTTTGCTCCGCCGTACAGAAAGAGAATTTTTATGGAGTCCAGTTTCACCCTGAAAAATCCGGAGAGATTGGTCAGAAAATACTCGATAACTTTATAAAACTATGTTGATTTTCCCTGCAATAGACATTATTAGCGGCGAGTGCGTGCGCTTAACTCAAGGTGATTATAGCAAGAAGCAAACATACTCTAAAAATCCAACCAAGATTGCCAAAAAATTTGAGCAAGATGGTGCATCTTTCTTGCACATTGTTGACTTAGACGGGGCAAAAATTGGCAGTCCCCGAAATTTGGCACAAATTCAGGCCATTTTGCAAAATACTAATTTATCTGTACAAGTGGGTGGTGGAATCAGAAGTTTTGAAGATGCAAAAAAGCTATTTGATCTCGGAGTTGATCGAATCATTCTGGGAACTTCCGCCGTGAGTGATAAATCCCTGCTTAAAAAGTTACTTGAAAAATACTGTTCTCAAAAGATTGTTGTTTCAATCGATGCTAGAGATGAAAAAGTTCTTGTTGAGGGGTGGCTAAAAAACAGCGGCAAAACTTTGTTTGAATTTTTAGATGAACTAAAAGTACTCGGTGTGAAAACGATCATATTCACAGACATAAAGAGTGATGGGATGATGGAAGGACCAAATTTTAGCACCATTAAGCAAGTTATTGCATCAGATTTGAATGTGATTGTTGCGGGTGGTATCAGCAGCATTAAAGATTTACGAAAATTGAAAGAAATCGGAGCTTATGGAGCGATTATTGGCAAAGCACTATATGAAGAAATGATTGATCTTTCTCAAGCTGTAAAACAATTTCAAGTGAATAAACTAGCGAAGCGGATTATTCCTTGCATGGACATTAAAAATGGCCGCGTTGTCAAAGGCACTTTTTTTAAAGATTTGAAAGATGCTGGCGATCCAGTTGAACTTGGAAAGAAGTACAGCAATCTCGGAGCAGACGAGATAGTTTTTCTCGATATTACGGCCACTATTGAGCGAAGGAAAACTTTGTATGAGCTGGTTAAAAGAATTGCGGCAAATATCAATATTCCTTTTACTGTTGGCGGCGGAATCCGCTCAATTTCCGACATTAGGAATTTACTAAATAGTGGCGCGGATAAAGTATCAATTGGTTCAGCAGCAGTCAGGAACTCTGAACTTGTTCAAAAGGCAGCTAAAGCTTTCGGTTCGCAGTGTATCGTTATCTCAGTTGATGCAAAAAAGTCCGGGAAGAGCTGGAATATTTTTATTGATGGCGGACGAACAGATACAGGAATTGACGCAATTCAATTTGCGGGTACAATGGAAAGACTGGGCGGCGGAGAGCTTTTAGTAAATTCTTTAGATCGCGATGGAACGAAGCAGGGCTATGACATTGAACTTTTGAAGAAAATTGCAAGTAGCGTCAGCATACCTGTCATTGCTTCAAGTGGAGCCGGCAAGGAAAAGGATTTCTTGGAAGCCTTTAAAAAAGCAGATGTCGATGCGGTCTTGGCCGCGAGCGTTTTTCACTACGGTCAAATTGAGGTTCCTGATCTCAAGAAATATCTACAAGCTAATGCAATAACCATACGATCATGAAAAAAGATTTATCAAAATTAGACTTTTCAAAACTTAATGGGCTCGTTCCTGCAATCGTTCAGGACGTAGGAACCCTAGAAATATTGATGCTTGGTTTTATGAATCAAGAAGCGCTTGAGAAGACTCTTGAGGATGGCAAAGTAACATTTTTCAGCAGGAGTAAAAACCGTTTATGGCAAAAGGGTGAGACTTCAGGGAATTTCCTGAAAATAGTTGAGATCAAAGCCGATTGTGATAACGATAGTTTACTTATTCTTGCAAAGCCGGCAGGTCCAACTTGTCACACAGGTAATAAATCATGCTTTGGAAAATCTCAATTCAGTTTATTGCAGCTTTTTCAACTCATCAAAGAGCGCAAAAAAGCAATGCCAGAAGATTCTTACACCAGTTCTTTGTTTCGTGGCGGACTAGAAAAGATCATTGAAAAGATTGAAGAAGAATCGGAAGAGGTTGTACGTGCGGCAAAATCAGAGGGAAAGCAAAGACTCATCGAGGAAAGTTGCGATCTGATCTACCACCTTTTTGTTCTCTTAAACAATGAGGACATAAGCATTTCTGATATTGAACAAGAGCTGAACAAGAGACATAAATAACTTGCCGCCCCGAAAAAGTCGGCCTGTCACCCGCCTTCGGCGGGCGGGGTGAGGCTCTTTCCAACGGGCAGGCAAAAAGGAGGGGGTCTGGGGGAGGAATTTTTGCCTGCCCGCCCTTTCAAACTCCGGAATTTCCACACACGCTCATTCCGCGCCGCCCGCCCCCTTTCGGGCGGCGCAGTTTCTTCACACATTGCTTCAGGCGCGCGGTGCACGGCTCCACCGCGCGCCTGCTGTGCTTCTGAAAATTTTCTCTGGAGGCTAGCCTCCAGATTCCTTGAAATAAATCCGAGCTTTAGCATATAAGCAGCTCCAAACGGAAAATTCTTGTTTTTTGGCCGCCCAAACCCACGGAAAACCCAATTCCACTGCGGCTTTTTGGCCGATGATATGGAAGTTCG
>JAACEJ010000589.1 GCA_011682565.1 Actinomycetota bacterium
GGCGTCATTACAACAGACAATCCTTTCAATGGCCTGGCTCGATTTTTCGGAGTGCTCTCCTGGGGCGATCAGGGCCCGACAACGGATTTGAACGGCAGCGGTACGGTTTTAATTCAGCAGATTCATACCGAAAACAGTCGCTTCCGAATCAACAACGGAAAAGCCTTTTTGCAGAATGTGCTCATCTCCCGCAATCTCTATCCGCAATATGTTATCGGAGCGGAAGCGAAAGAAGTGAAAATATTTGCCAGCGTTGCGGAATACGGTTTCAAAATGTCCAACCAGGCAGGCGATCGGGTTGAGGCGGATTATAATTACAAACAGGGGCAAGAGGGTATCAAGATCAAAACCGGCTGGGAAGATGGAGAAAAACAAAACGACTGGAACAACACCTTTTATGCTGAAAATGATATTGGCCCGTTCAGCGGAGAAACTGCGCCGCAATGCCGCGCCCAGCCAATCGACAGTGCACACACGGGAACCCGCGCTCTGCGCATTTCCGGACATGATAACGGTTCATCCCAAGCTCTCGTCTATTTCAAAACAATCGCATCCCAGATTCCGGTTTTCGGCACAACAACGTTGAGCTATTGGCTTCTACCGACAGATGAAGGGGGCCGAAACGTGCATATCGACATTCTCTTTACCGACGGAACGCGGCTGACGGATTTTGCTCCAACAGCACAGGATTCTTTGCCGCTGATTGCTGCCCGCGGCACAGTCGGTCAATGGGAAAAAGTTGTTTGCCCAATCGGCGTTTATGCATCGGGCAAAACAACACAGACGATTTTAGCGGGCTATCACAACGGAGCCGGCGCACAAGATTTCAGCGCCTTCATTGACGATCTGGATGTTTCAACCCAGGGCATTCTTCCCGCTCCCTGGCAGGAAACCCATGTCGGCAATGCCGTGCCCGAAGGTTATTCAATTTACGATAACGGATCGTTCTATCTGAAAGCCGGAGGACTCGGTTTAGGGATGACGGAAGATGCGTTTCATTTCGTTTACCAAAAGCTGTCCGGCGACGGTAGCATTACGGCAAAGCTGGAAAGTGTGGATGATCTTGGCGTCGGCGCTTTTGCCGGAATTATGATGCGGCGCTCGGATTCCACGTCCTCAGGTTTTGCTGCTTTGATTGTTTCCCCGAGATATGGCGTTTACAGCAAATGGCGAAAACCGGGCACAGCCGTTGCAAGTTCGGCAGGACATCATTCCATCAGCACGCAGACGCCGTTGTGGTTAAAACTTGTCCGGCAGGGCAATATATTCTCCACTTATTACTCTTCCGACGGGACGCACTGGGGGGAACCGCTGAAACAAATTACCGCTCAAATGGATTCAACGCTTCTGGTGGGACTGGCAGCCGCCGGAGGGTTTGGCACAACGCTTTTGAACGCACAATTTTCGCACGTGCTGGTTTCCAGTCAAGTCACTTCCATCAAGTCCGATCCTGAATTAAATCTCCCCCGGATTTTTCGCATTTCGCAAAATTACCCCAATCCTTTCAACGGCCAAACCGAAATTGAATTTGACCTGCCCGAAGACGGACACGTACAAATTGCTGTTTATAATTTAAACGGACAAAAAATTGATACTCTCGTCGATCAATTTCAGCCGCGCGGTTTCTATAAAATCAACTGGCAGGGACAAGATAAAAACGGCAGTGCCGTCTCCAGCGGCGTTTATTACTACCGGATTCGTTTTCATCAAATTAAAATTGTGAAAAGAATGGTTTTCCTGCAATAGGCGGCCGGGTAAGCAAACGTAACCTGAAAACAACAAATCAAATCGATTTCAGAATATCGATTAACGATTTGTGATTTATGAAGGATATTGGATCGCAGGGAAGGCTTTTCGCCGCCATCTCGTGCCGCCGGTCTCCGGCGGCATGCCCTGCCGGACGCTCTGCGTCCTGTGCCGGTACTTGACGCAAGGCGTCACTCGGTTAAACTCTTTTCTAAGAAAGAAATGATTTCAAAATAAGGACTGACGATTTTTAAAAGTTTCCACCTCAAAAATCTAAAATCGTTAATCATCATTTATAAATCAAATCGATTTTTGAATATCGATTTACGATTTATGAAGGATATTGGATCGCGGGGAAAGCTTTTGCCGAGAGAAAAACAAACCGGAACATTTTTTAAATATCAAATCATCAATCATCAACCAAAAATTTACCTTCTTGAAAAGAATCATTTTTTTACATATCTTTCTTTTAGAAAAAAATCTCTACTCATTTTATAAAGGAAACCAATAAAATGAAACGTCGCATTATTTTTGTCATCGCTCTGTCTGTTTTATTTTTACTTCAATCCGGCCTCTCGGCAAAGCCCAAATACGCCCTCGGACTTTTTCATTTCAATCTGCAATATGTGGCCGGGGATCATAAAATCGAGACGCGTATCATTCGCGAATCGCTTTATCCCTGTCTGCAATTTTTTGAGAAGCATCCCAAATACAAATCGGACATCGAAATTCAGGGATGGGCTATTGAGGAACTGGCAGAAGAACATCCCAAGGTGCTGGCGCTACTGAGAAAACTGGTCAAGCGCGGCCAGATCGAGCTGGTTGTGGCTCATTATTCGGACGAATTTTTTATCGCTTATCCGGCGCTGGACTTGCAGCGATCCATTGAAATTTCCGACCAGGTGCTGGCCAAAAACAATCTGAAGCGATCGCGCGTCTTTTTCGGCCAGGAACTGCAATGGTCGCCGGCGCTGGCTTCGGCGCTCAAAGGGAAATATGATGTCGTCGTCACCAGTTCCACACCGCACGGCTACTATCGCGGCGAAACAATGCCGGTTGTGAATGTTCATTATGGAAATGATACGATTCTCGGACTCATCAGCGCCGGGAAAAAGCAGCTTCAGGATTTTGACTGGGAGTGGGCATTTTTTGATGACGGTGAAGTATTCAACTCACTGGATTACAACAGCGATTTTTACCGTGTCCCCGAACAGGAAAAAAAGAATGCCGACCATTATAAGGAATTGGCTGATAAAGGTTTTACATTTTTAACGGTCAGTGAATTCATTAAAAAAGTGAAATCAGCGCCCCATTATAAAATTCCGGATTATCCTTTTGTACCGGAAGGCACGTGGAATATGCAGGTCGGCGGCCCGTTTCTGTGGATGGGCAAGCAGCGCAGCGGCGTTGAAAAAGACGGCCTTACCAGAGCCGTTTGCTACGAGGCGCGCGGCAAGGTGCTGCTGGCGGAAAAGCTCATTGCTTATGCGGAACAGGCAGGCATGGACGTG
>JAACEJ010000590.1 GCA_011682565.1 Actinomycetota bacterium
TTGTACAGCATATCAAGCTGTCGTGCTAAAAGATGATCTTTAATATTGCCCGATGCTTTAAATTTTTTGAGCACTTGAAAGTCGCTTGTGTCACTGTAAATTTTTCGCATTTCAAGTTCAAGTTCACTATATTTGTCATAATCTTCCGAGTTTCCAGTATTTGCTGCTTTCCAGTAAGCAAGGTTGGCGTTTTTAGAGAGAGGCTTTATTTTTTCCAGGTGGGTATTGATAAAAGTCTGCAATTCTTTCTCCTCTGCATTTGGTCCACAGCCGATCAGGATAACGATAAAAGAAATCATGAGAACTGCTAAAAATATTTTTTTCATGGCACGAACTCCTCTCGTTTCGTTTACTAATTTTCGGCAAATAGTACGAATTAAAACGTTAAATATCAAATGCTTTTTGGGTGCTATTTTTTCTTATAAAATGCGTCGCACGTGTGTAGAGTCATGAGGTGTGAATTTAACACAACTGAAGGGAACTGATCACAGGGTGTCATATCCAACAAGATTCTTACTGAATGACACCCGATGATCGGTCAAATTAAAAGGCGATGATAAACATTACCTTTGCAAAGGTTTTAACTGTACGAGCCAGGTCTGCCTTTATCCTTGTGGCGTTCCTGTCGCAATATTCTTGCTTCTTTCGATCGATTGCAGCACGAGATACTTTTCGCCAAATTTTTTCAGATTGTCTGATTCGGTGTCATACTGGTCGTAATGGCGTTCTTCATCCACAACCAAATCTTCGAATAATTTTTTGGAAACCGAATCCGCATTTACCGAGCACTCGTTAGCCCAAAGATTGTAGTCACGCGCACTGTTCTCTTCCATTTCTCGTGCTAATTTGAGCATTTCATCAACCTGGTGAATTTTTGTTACTTCCACAGAAGCCGTCATTTCAACTTCGCCTTTCAAAAACAGAATTCGCTCTGCCAGTCGTTCAACATGCAGCATCTCTTCAATTGCTGTCCTTTTGAATAATCCGGCGAGCAGATCATATCCATGGTCGTCGCAGCGGAAATGAAAATACATGTATTGGTGAACGGCAGACATTTCGTCGGCGACGGCTTTGTTCAATAGTTCGATACTTTTATTATGCATTTGTTGTCTTCCTTTCTATCGCCAGGCTCACCTGCCACGAAGCGGCAGGTGCAGCGATTTATACTGTTAAAGTCCTAATCCTTTGGCAACGCCATTTCCATATTCTTTATCTGCTTTTTGAAAATGTGCGACCATTCTTTCCTGTATTTCCTTTGGAACATTTTTAAGGCTGTCGACAATGTTTGTGATCAGCCGGGCTTGTTCATCAGAAGACATGAGGCGAAAAAGATTTCCCGGTTGAATATAATCATCGTCAACGCCTCTTTTCTGTTCATAACGACCCGCATTTCCGGATATTTTCAGCGGCGGTTCTTTAAAAGCCGGGTCTTCTTTGGGGCCTCCAAAACTGTTGGGTTCATAATTCACCAACGAACCCCCGTTGTCGTCCATGGCCATAAAGCCGTCACGATTATAATTATTTACTTCCACGTGTGGACGATTGACAGGAAGTTGTTCATAGTTGGCTCCCAGCCGATACCGATGGGCATCCGCATAGGCAAAAATTCGAGCCTGAAGCATTTTGTCGGGAGAAAAGGAAATGCCCGGGACAACATTGGCCGGCGAAAAAGCGGATTGTTCTATTTCTGCAAAATAGTTTACCGGATTGCGGTTCATCTCCAACACCCCGACCTCGATCAATGGATAGTCATTATGCGGCCAGACTTTGGTTAAATCAAACGGATTCCAGCGATAATTTTCTGCATCTGCTTCAGGCATTATCTGCACATAAAACGTCCATTTGGGATAATCACCGCGTTCTATCGCTTCAAATAACTGACGTGTATGAAAGTCCGGGTCTTCGCCTGCAATGCGATTTGCTTCTTCAGGCGTCATGTTTTTAATTCCCTGTTGCGTTTTAAAGTGGAATTTCACCCAGAAACGCTCCTCCTTTGCGTTAATGAAGCTGTAAGTATGGCTGCCATAACCGTTCATAAAAGGAATACCTAGGGGCGTTCCCCGATCTGAAAACAGAATGGTTACCTGATGTAATACCTCCGGCACCAGTGACCAAAAATCCCACCACATAGTCTCCGACCTTAAATTTGTTTGTGGCATACGTTTTTGGGTATGGATGAAATCGGGAAACTTGATCGCATCTCTGATAAAGAATACAGGCGTATTGTTTCCCACCATATCCCAGTTGCCTTCTTTGGTGTAGAATTTTAACGCAAATCCTCTGACATCGCGAACCGTATCGGCAGATCCTTTTTCTCCGGCAACAGTGGAAAAGCGGCCCAAAACGTCGGTTTGCGTGCCGACTTTTGAGAAGATATGAGCCTTTGTGTATGCAGTGATGTCTTTTGTCACAGTAAATGTTCCGTGTGCCCCCGCTGCTTTGGCATGGACAACACGTTCAGGGATGCGTTCGCGGTGAAAGTGGGCCAACTTTTCAACAAGTTGATGGTCCTGCATCAAAGTTGGGCCTCGTTCGCCTGCGGTCAAAGAAGTCTGATTATCACTGATTGGTATTCCCGCGGCTGTAGTTAATGTTTTGTGCTTACTCATTTTTTTCCTCCTATATTAACGCTTAAACAATCGCAAAACATTTCAAGTAATAATTATTACTTTCAGAGAAAAATTTTTATTTTTCATCTAGTTCAGTTTTGTGCAAACTCATTTTTTTCTTGTCCTGGCGGCTTCTTTTTTCGTTTTTTTTATGCATTCAGAACAGATCACATTAAAATGCACACTAAAATCGACCAGTCTGTTTTGCTTTGCCACAACGTCCGGTATTTTCAGAGCATCGAGTTCTTTGCTTTCAAGATCGATTATTTTTTTACATCTTACACAGACGATATGATGATGATGTTCGGTCATAACATCATATCGAACAGTGTTATGGATCGGTGTAACAACAGAAATAATCCCATTTCTCTCAAAGGTTTCCAGCGTTTTATATACTGTCGCTAAGGAAATGGTCGGGAAATCAGCTTTTATTGCTTTATGAATTTTTTCCGGGTTGGGGTGCGTATTATCCGTCATCAAGGCTTTATAAATTGCCAGACGCTGTGGTGTAACACTTAACCGGTATTCACGACATTTTTCAAAAAAATCATCGAGCGGGTTTTTGTTTGTTTTTTTGTCCATTGTGTACTACACCTATTATATAATAATTATTATCATATAATATAGAATACTTAAATTAATATG
>JAACEJ010000591.1 GCA_011682565.1 Actinomycetota bacterium
TTTTTTAAGGATCGCTTCGTCGCTCCGCTCCTCGCGATGACATGCTTTTCGACTTTTTACGAATTGCTCATAGATGTTAAAGGAACAAGAATAGTTATCTTTTCAAAAAAAAAGAAGATTATATCTCAATCACGGATATTGCAAAATATAAAGATTCAGAAAGAAGCGATTATATCCTTCAAAATTGGATAAGAAACAAAAGTACCATTGAATTTCCTGGTCTGTGGGAGCAATTGCACAATCCTGCTTTTAATTCCATCGAATTCGATGGGTTTAAAAATGAAGCGGGCTCAAACAGTTTTTCTCTTACGCCCAAAAGGTGAATAGCTGCTACAAATGCAATTGGTATAATTTCCAAATCCGGAAGATATGGTGGGACTTTTGCCCATCAGGATATCGCTTTTGAGTTTGCATCATGGATCAGTGCAGAATTTTGATCGCCCAGAGATTCCTATCTCAGGCGATCGGTACTTTGTAATAAACTTACACGCTTTACCTTCCGGCATTTTTCAGGATTCCAGCAATCCGATTATATCGCGAGTGGTCTTAAAATGCAGCTTGGCCACGTTCCCAAGCTCCGCTTTACCAAACTGTTTGACAAAATTTCTACCGCTTTGAATCACCTGGGATGAGGCGCCTTTGGGGAAATTCATTCCATACTTGTATTCGAGTTTTTTTAAGCTCTGTAAAAATTCCGAGCGGGCAATAATCGAAGCGGCGGCAACGGCCGTGTTGCGTTCCGCCCGGTGGACTTGGGTGATGTGAAAAGAAAGAGAATCGTCTCCGAGCGCCTGATGGATTAATGCTTCGTTTCCAAACTGGTCGAGGAGAACATTGCGACAATTTGTCTTTTGCGCGACATCTCTGATTGTTTTGGCATGTGCTCCGGCAAGCAGAGCATTCAGTTTTTCACCCCTGGACGTAAAATCCTCATATAAAGCATTATACTCCGTGGGCATTAGCGTATAAACGGAAATTTTTTCGGAACAAAGAATGCGAATCTGCCGGGCGAGATTTAAAATCATGTTGTCGGAAACATTTTTGCTGTCGCGAATATTCATCGCTTTCAGCGACATCTCGGTCCGCTCGTCCACGTAAACCGCGGCACACACCAACGGGCCGAAAAAATCTCCTTTTCCCGATTCATCAGCACCGATTATCGGCAGGTCGATTTCTATTCTCTCCGGTTCCTGTCTTTGCGGCTCGATAAGCGAAATAATTTTCTGCGCAAATTGTCCACCGCCAAGCTGAGAATAGTCGTACTTGATTTTCCCTTTATTATTTTGATAAATCCGAACGACGCCCTGTCCATCGTCATCCGAGACACGAAATTGAATACCGTAATTTATTTCTTTGTAATCCGAGACATGAATGTCCGCGTCGATAAACAAAGGAAGCAGTTCCTGAAAAATGTCTTCAAGTTGCAAAAGGTTTCCTTTTAAAAAAATATTGCCCGATTAGCGCCGACATCCGGAACCCTTCGGGCATCTGGAGTCTTTAGGCTGATTATTTTAATTCTATAGTCTGAATATCTTTACCGGCCATAGGACTCCCCACAGTCACCGTGACTTTACTTCCTTTTCCACCAATCACCAACCAGTTTAATTCACGGCTGCCGCCGCTTCCGGGGATGGCATCGAGCAATTGCATTTTTCTTCCGCCGGCAAGTTTTTGTCCCCCACCGAGCTTAATTTCCGCTTTGACTTTTCTCGCCCATTGCGTTTTAACTCCCATTTGACTATTGGTCGGCAAATAGCCCTCATTGGTTACATGGACGGTAATCCGGTAAACATCCTTATCCAGGTTCTCGACCCGGAGCGCTTCCAATTTGACACTCGGACACTGTGATCCGAGATAGAGTAAAAACCTGCTGAATTTATCCTTGAGACTTGCAAGACGATCCGCCGGCGGATTGATGGAAATGTAAGGAGCAAAACCACCGACCTCTACCCTTTTCCCGGCAAAATCAGGATGCTCGATTTCCTGCCATTTGACGAATTGCGCAGACTGCCCGCTCGTTTGCAGCCATTTTAACAAGCGTCGTTCATCAGCAAGCGTGTCTTTCTTTTTCTTACCGGGCCTGAAAACGCGGCTTGTTGTTTTTGTTTTACTGTTATTACTTTTGGTACTGTCGTTTTTTTCCTTAACCGACGGCGGCCACCATACCGGAGCACTAACCGACCATCTGCCAAAATGATAATAAGCCCAATCGCTAAAAGCTCCTTCACCTTTTGACGGCTCCGGCGCATCGGAAAATTGTGTGAGCTTTTTGAACACCTGGGAAAGATGATCCAAATAAGGTGCATCTTTAGGCAGCACGGATGTGATGGGTTTGCGGCCAAAACGTCTTTGGCCTTGTACGCCGGGCGTCTTTTTCGCCTTCCATGGGTGCATCAAATTTTCATTATGGGAAAAACTGAAAACCACAGCAATGTTCGGATGTGCAAAACAGAAATCAGCCACAGCGCGGGTTTCGATTTCAGAGACCTGATGAAAGCCTGCGCCTTTGCTGAAAAATTTATAATTAAAAGTAAAATTACGATTAAAATCGACGCCGCCCGCTTCGTCCTCATTCCAGGCGCCGTCCCTGTCGTTGTCAATGCCTTCACTGTAAACTTTATAAATACCTTTTTCACCTTTGCTGCGGTCGGCTTTGCGCAGCAGTTCGGGATTCTTTTCATCGGCAAGCCATTCGCCCGCCGGATCGGTAACGCGCATCATGGTAATCATGCCATCGCCGTTCAGGTCGTCGTATCCGTCTTCATCGACAGCGCCGTCATGATCCAAATCCATGGGACGGGCATTCAGGCGGCACTCATAGCGCGGCGAATTCCAGAACGCTTCGGCAGCATCGGGATTGACGCGCGGGAAAATATAAAAAATAGTAGATTCCAGCAATTGGGTGATGCTGTCCGTTTTGCCATAGTTGTTGGCGATGTTTTCAATAAATGCCAGACACATTTCGCCGGTTGCCAGATCAACACCTTCAACGCCGCCCACAACCAGTACCGCCGGTTTTTCATCAGCCTTGCCGGAAGAAAGAGTCACCTCCCACACTTTTCTCTTTGCAAGAGTTGTCCCTTGTGATTGCAGCTTTACCCGTTGCGGATTTTCGGCAGCAATCCGACGTAAAGCTTTTGTCATTTCATCATAATTATGATATTCCCCGGCTGCCTGCAGTTGAAAAATGAAAACTAAAAGCATTGCCACAACAAGCAAAAGTGATCTCATAGCCATTCCTTTGA
>JAACEJ010000066.1 GCA_011682565.1 Actinomycetota bacterium
CGAGAACATTGTTAGGATACAATATTCGTTGGCTACAAATCATCCGGACTCTTTCACCAAGCCCAAAATCCTGCATGGCGAACCGCTCCCGTTTTCAATGGGCAGAGCGCCAATAAAAACAATGTTGCCGCAGCAATTCAGCGATTCCAGGTTGTCTATATTTTCCAGATGAAAAACGCCGTGTTCAGCTAAAAAGCGGTTTGCCGAAAAATCATTCGCCAGCCCGCCGTCAATTCCCGGCGAATCGATACCGATGCCGACAACTTGCCGTTCCTTTACCAGGAATTTTGCCGCAGCCAACGAAATACCGGGGAAATGCATTCGCTCTTTTTCCAAACCGAAATAGTGTTCACTGTTTTGCCAAAAGCGGCTCCAGCCGGTTTGAAAAAGGACAAGGCTGCCAGATTCGATTGGAGTGAATTTTTCTTCCCATTGCAAAATGTCGTTCCCGGAAATTAAAAAATCATGATCCTGCAAAGCAGGTTCGGAAAAATCCAATTTGAATGCTTTGCTGATGAGGCTTTCGGCGGGAATAGCAGAGACGTCCGCGCCGTGTTCGACAAAATGTTTTGCCGCGCCGATATGTGTTCCGTTGTGTTCGCCAATCGTCATCCTGTTCAAATTGAAACCGTGCTGCTCAAGGTTCGCCATCTGTTGGATTTCTGTTTTCGGGTCTCCCGGCCAATGCGGCATTCTTGCCGAAACCGGATGCGTCAAATCAACAACTCTATAATTTTGCAAATCCATTGAAACTCCTGTAAAAATCATCCTGTTAAATTTAATCAAAAATTCTTATCTTACCAACAATAATCACCTTTGACAACAGTTTGACTATCTTTTGGCGACTCGTCCTCCTTTGCCGAATTATTATTCTCTGACTAAAACCCGACTACTTTTTAACCATAAACAATAACCTGTCAATCAAATGAAATCCACAAATCCAACTCCTTCTCCCGAATGGCCGGCCTCTCCCGATTCGGCAACTATTCTGCCTATATTGCAGAACGAGCCCGAATTAACGGTTATGCCGCTGAGCAAAGCCATTATCAAACTGGCCGGGCCGGCCATGGCATCGATGCTTTTTATTATGGTTTTTCAACTTGTGGATATCTGGTGGGTTGGTAAACTCGGCGCACAACCTCTGGCAGGTGTGAGCGCCGCGGCCTTTTTGTTATGGTCATTGGAATCGGTTGCAACGCTCGTCAGCACAGGGGTGAATGCTTTAGTGGCGCGCTTTGTAGGTGAAAAAGACAACAATAAAGCAAGTCTGGTTATTGGACAGGGAACGCTGCTGTCAATATTTTTATCCCTTGTCTTCAGCAGTGTCGGATTGGTTTACCAATCCCGAATTTTTAACGCCATGGGCATTCATGCCGATGTGACAAAGGCAGCTACAGATTATATGGCCGTTATTCTCATTGGCCTGGTCGCAGTTTACCTGTCATTTGCAATAGATGCTGCATTCCGGGGAATGGGAGATACCAAAACGCCGCTCAAACTTGTTGCTGCAGGATTGTCTTTGAATATCGTTTTGGACCCCTTTTTAATTTTCGGCATTGGCCCGTTTCCGCGCATGGAAACTGCCGGTGCGGCGCTTGCCACAATTATTGCACACGGATTTGTTGCTGTTTTCGGCATCATTTTATTACAGCGCCGAAAGGTAAAGATCAAATTTCATCGGGGATTAATAAACTATGATTTGCTGTGGAAAATTACCCGCATCGGTGCACCCATTGCCTTTAGCGGGGTGATGTTTAGCGTCAGTTACATGTTTCTCACCCGGGTAATTACCCGTTTTGGCCCGGATGCACTTGCCGCGCTTGGCCTTGGGCATCGAATCGAGGGAATGTCCTATTTTGCCGCCGTAGGATTTTCCGTTGCTGCGTCTACGCTTGTGGGACAAAATCTTGGTGCGGGCAAACCAAAACGCGCCGAAAAAGCCGCCTGGCTTACAATCCTTTATATATCCATTTTGCTTCTTATTGTCTCTGCCCTGTATTATTTCTTTGGCGGCATAATTATTCGATTCTTTATTAATGATGCAGATGTTATTAAGGAAGGAACGCAATATCTGAAAATCATTGCTTTGTTTGAAGTCTTTCTCGGATTTGAAATCGTGTTTGAAGGGGCGTTTAGCGGTGCCGGAAACTCACTCCCGCCGATGCTTGTTGCCGTACCTATTACCTGGGTGCGCATTCCGCTGGCCATCTATCTGGCAGACGTTGCCGGTATGGGCAGCAACGGCATTTGGTGGACTATTGCAATTACCACCGGTTTGAAAGGCATTTTGCTGGGGCTGTGGTTTCTGCTTGGAAAATGGAAATTAAAACAAGTATAAAATACGGTGCAGGCAAATAGCAAAAATGCAGCCGATGAAATAATAAAAAATATCTACCGGAACAAAGCCGGTGCCGATCAATGTGCGGCCAATGAACGTCGAGCGAATTTGCGTCAGCAGCGGGCTGGAGAGCAATTGGGTAAACTCGATTGCCGTTGAAAAAACAAAAACCGTGCTTGCCAGTTTTACAGGAGGGAATTGGGGGTAGAAAAAAAGAATGAGGAAAAACCAAAACATGGGATAAAAAATATCCCCCATATAATTGTGAACCCAGGCGCCGCCGATAAATTTTGTGGAAAAACCAATCGGGACGAGGATGAGCAAAATTGAAACAATCGTCAAACGAGTTTTGTCCAATGCACGCAAAAAACAGCCGTTTTAATATTCAATGCAATCTATGCCGGGATATTCTTAAATTTTGCTGTTATTCCGGCAATCAGTTCAAACTTGGAAATGACATTGTCGAGATCTTCTCCCATGCGATACGTATCTTTATCCAGGCGGCCAGATGGATCGAGTTCGGATAAGACGTTCTCCTGTTGCAAATTCGGGTTCTTTTTCCTGTACGGCCACAGACGAAACGACCCGCCGCTGATTTCGTCGATCAATGTCACCTCGCCATCAATGAGACCATACTCCAGTTTCATGTCAATTAATTGAACGTCAAAGTTTGCGAACGCCCGCTCGAGATGGAGAAAGACCTCGGCGTTTATGTCACGCATTTTTTGATATTCGCTACCGTTTTTCTTTTGGATAATATAATCCACATACGTTTCATCCAAAAGCGGGTCGTGCAGCGGATCATCCTTGTAATGAAATTGGGTGATCACCGGATCAAAACGCGTGCCCTCTTTTACTTTTCCCCAATGCAGAATGGAACCGGTCGCCACACGCCGGGAAACGACTTCGAGATTAATCTTAAAGTCCAACTTTTTCACCAGCGAAACCTTTTCCTGCGGACTGCCGATATAATGGGTCTTTATACCGCAACGATTTAAATATTCATAAATGTCGCGGTTGGTTTTCCAGTCTACGAGTGCTTTCCCTGTGATGATATCGTGTTTCACGCCGTCGCCGGCGGTGATGTCATCCTTAAAAACCATGTATACCGTTTTGGAATCGTCGGGATTTTCGTAAATGATTTTTGTTTTTCCCTCGTTAATTATTTTCAGTGAATTTAAAGCCAATGACATTAAAACCTCCTGTTTCGCTTGCAATGATATGGTTAAAGTCATATTACAAATTTACCCTTAACAAGTATAATTTACAAATCCTCTTTTCAAATGCAATAGAGGAAAATATTTTTTTCATTGCGATAAATTCCGATGATTTAACACAGAGACAAAAAAGGCGGAGTCGATCCCCTTCGCGAGATCGAACACCGCCTTTGGAGGGAACTATGAACAGAAAAATATTATTTGAGCAGTGTTAGTTTTTTGGTCGCATGATAATGTCCTGCGATAATTCTGTAAAAATATGTTCCGCTCGGAAGAATTTCATTTTGATTATTGCGTGTATCCCACACTATCTGATGTCTTCCCGCCATGAGTCTTTTATCCATCAGACGAACAGCCAATTGTCCGCGAATGTTAAAGATATCCAGGGTCACGTTCTCGTCTGTGGGAAGTGAAAATTCAATCGTCGTACTCGGATTGAACGGATTGGGATAGTTTTGTTCAAGCGCAAATATTAAAGGTCGCTCACCTGATGTTCTGTGTTGCACATCCGTTTTCAGGGAGGCTGAAAATTCGGATGTATTGCCTTTATTATCGGTAACTGTGGCAGTCATAAAACGATCGAGATTTGTTGCCGCAAGAGTGAATTCTCCATTTTGATCCGTGAAAGTGATGCCTACAAGAATTTTTCCCTCGGTATCAGGTCCTTTGTAAATTTCCACTACAGAGTTTTTTGCTGCATATCCTTTTACCAGACCATCATCTGCCGTATGCAGAATCGGCGGCGCTATATTAAAATTCGCACCTTCTTCAACATCAATGCCCTTTTTTGCATTCGAAAAAATCGAATTCTGGGTGATTGTATTATACAGGGTCTGATCCCGCACGATGTAGACTCCGTCTCCTCCGTTATTGGCAATAATGTTTTGTGGGCCGATTTTATTGCGATAAGCACCATCCTGAATACAAATGCCATGTTTTACATTTCCTGCCGGAGTTTGAAAATAGAGAAGCCCGATGAGATTTGCAAAAACCTGATTTTTCTCGGTTGAATCGCCGGCAATGACAATGCCACTGGCCCAATCGCCGCTTTGATAGCCGTTTCCGCTGATGAAATTTTGCGGCCCGATCTTGTTGTTCGAAGCGCCATGGGTTATCATAATCCCATTATGTTCGTTTCCAACAACACTTTTGCCTGTGGCGTCAGGGCCGATTAAATTGCCGGCAACCTCATTAAAATCAGAATGACCTTTAATTTGCAATCCGCTGTAGCGATTGCCGGAAACGATATTCCCGGCCCCGTCTTTGATACTGCCTATAATGTTATGCGATGCACCATCGAGGATGACGATACCTCCTTCCCCATTCCCAAGGGCAGACATCCCATCCGATGCGACACCAACCTTGTTTCCCATAATCGAGTTCTCGTCCACGCCTTCACCTGCGAGCCGAATGCCTGAGGACAAATTTCCGGAAAGAACATTTCCTTCTCCGGGCAACGCACCACCAATGCGATTGTTCATGGCGCCCGATTCCAATCGAATACCGTCTTGTTTATTGGGAATCGGCTTTGTTCCGGTCACATCGGTACCGACATAATTGCCAACAACAATATTATTGTTGCACCCCTCTCCTTCAATGAGGATACCGTTTCGTTTCATTCCTCCAATTACATTTCTTTCTTTTGCCAGAGAGCCGCCAATTGTGTTCGAATCTGCGTCGGCTGTGATAATAATCCCATTTAAACCTGCAATGGATTTGAGCGCATCCGAGCCATCAGGTGAAATGCCAATGTAACAGCCGGTAATTTTATTACGCCGTGCACTTTTCCCTGAAATGACGATTTCATTTTGACCAAAGTTGCCAATAATGAGATCATGAATCCAATTGTATCTCGATTCAATTCTGATGCCGATGCCTCCATCCGCAATCATTGAACCATCAATCATGATTTCCGGCCCTTTGGGATTTGTGTCCCCTTTATTTCGGGTTTGTACCGATCCATCAATTTCCAGTTTGCCACCCGTAAGAGGAGGCAAAGGGGAAGATGGCTGTAGTTTCCAAACCCCTTTTTCGGCATCATAAGAAGGGTCATCAACAGGAATGTTGAAAACAATTTTACTTACACCTTGCTGCTCGTTGCTTTGTTGAATCGCCAGGCGTAGGGAACCGGCACCATCGTTGTTTGAATTCGTAACCACGAATTCCCCGGCAACGACCGGCAAAACGATTAAAACGATGAGCGCTAAGAATAGCTTCGACATTTTCCACCACATCACATCCTCCTTTTCAAAAATTACAGATTGAAGAAAAGGCTCTTTTTCAATCCTCAAAGGTCTTGTTTTATTTCACCATAGCATGGGATGCAATTTCGGAAGTTATTCAACCCCACGGTGGTGTTATCCTCACCTGCAGCCACTTGCTGAGGCAACCTTGGGGCATTTGAATAAAAGAGTGTGGCCATCAGACCACAGTGATGCGAAGAAGCCTGGACATTGATGGGTTTTCTAATAGCTAAATTTAATAGAACCTTACAACCTTTATACGGATCGAAAAAAAACATTAATTGACACCCGTATTAATGAGATGGCAATAAGCGTTCCATTTTTGAGTAGAGTTGTCGGCGGGTTATTCCAAGGAGTTTTGCTGCGTGGGTTTTATTTCCTTGCGCTTTTGCAAGCGCCCTTTGGATCATTCTTTTTTCCATTTCTTCAATAGTCAGCATGTCATCCGCACTATTTTCAATTTTCAGGGGAAGTTCCGCTTCACCTCGCAGGTGTGGCGGGAGGTCTTTGATTGTGATGAGGTTCCCCGAAGACATGATGAGTGCGCGCTCGATAATGTTTTCCAGTTCGCGAACATTTCCCGGCCATGCATATTCCATCAAAATTCGGATTGCTTTGGATTCAATGGCATCCGGCGCTGCGTTTTGCATTTGCAGAAAGTGCGTGATAAGGTCGGGAATATCCTCTTTTCTTTCCCGCAGAGGTGGGAGGAAAATGGGGAAAACATTGATGCGGTAATAAAGGTCCTCGCGGAATGTGTTTTGCCCGACGGCTTTTTCAATATCTTTATTCGTTGCGGCGATGATTCTCGCGCGGATTGGAATCGTTTGCGTGCCGCCAAGGTGAACAATTTCTCTGTTCTGCAAAACGCGCAAAATCTTGACTTGGGTCGCCGGTGTCATATCGCCGATTTCGTCCAGAAAAATTGTCCCGTTTTCTGCGGCTTCAAAAAGTCCCGGCTTTCTTTTATCGGCACCTGTAAAGGCTCCTTTTTCATAGCCAAAAAGTTCGCTTTCCAAAAGATTTTCCGGCAGGGCGCTGCAATTAATTGCAATAAAAGGTGCGTCACTGCGGGCGCTTGCGTGATGGATCGCCTTGGCAACCAATTCTTTACCCGTACCGCTTTCACCGCGTACAATTACAGTAGCATTACTCGCAGCAACTTTTTCAATCAGTTGGTAGATGTGCTGCATAGCACCGCTTGTGCCCACCATATTTTCGATGGAAAAACGGTTTTTAAGCTGACGACGCAGATTTTTGTTTTCAGCTTTCAGATGACGCTTTTCAAGAATATTGTTGATTTTGTGGCGAAGGTCGTCTATTTCGAATGGTTTGATGATATAATCGTAGGCGCCGTTTTTCATCGCCTCCACAGCCGTCTGTGCATCGGCATAGGCCGTCATCAGCAAAACTTCTGTTTCGGGACTCTTTTCTTTCACTTTTACAAGCACATCCAGGCCGCTCATTCCGGGCATCTTGATGTCGCTTAAAACCACATCAAACTGTTCAACGGTCAGCGCGGCCAGCGCCGCCTCACCGCTGTCTGCCGTTGTCACCGCCATGTCTTTATTTTCAAAGGCTGCTTTAAGCACAGCGGTCATTCTGCGTTCGTCGTCAATAATAAGTAATTTAGCCGGTTGCATAGTTCATCCTGTCAAGTCTGTTAAGAATATTATACAACAAAACGAGCATTCCGGGGATTATTTTAGCGGTAAAAAAAAGCGAACAATTGCGCCTCCGCTGGCTCTGTTTTCCGCTTCTATTATCCCCCCATGTTTTTCGATGATATTACGGCTAACCGCAAGACCAAGTCCGGTGCCTTTTGTTTTTGTTGTATAAAAAGGTTCAAAAATATTTTGCGCATCGTCTTTAAAGCCGACGCCGTTGTCCTCAATTTGTACGCAGGAAAAATATTTTGTACGAATTCTCTCACGTAAAAGCTGAATCCGAATTTCGCCGTTGTTTGATTCGATGGCCTGAGATGCATTGAGCAAAAGATTCAAAACAACCCGGTGAATGAGGTCCCTGTCGCAGTTTACAATCATCTCTTCCCTTGCCTGCAAATCAATTTTTATCCGTCCCCTGTTTTCAGCTTCAAAGCTCCGAATTGCCATAGAAATAATATCTTTTAGATCATAGTCATCCGTATGAAGTACAGGCTCTCGTGAAAGGGAAAGAAAATCATTTACCAAACGGTTAAGGCGTCGTATTTCATCATTAATGTAGCTGAAAAGTTCATCGGGTTTTTCCGGATTTTGGTAGCGCTCGCGCAGCACATCGGATGTGCTTTTTATAATGCCGAGAGGGTTGCGAATTTCATGAGCCATGGTTGCTCCCATTTGCCCCATTGCCGCCAAACGCCGGGATTGCTGCAACTGCGCTTCCGTTTTGAGAAACAAGCGCATTGCCCACAAAAGGTAGGCGGTAAGAAAAATAAGAAGCAAAAAACTTGTAAGACTGCCGATATACAAACCACGCCGAAACCAACTGATAATGTCCAAAAAAGCGGCATTCGCTTCCATCACCAGCACAGCGGTGTTACCGTCAAAATCAATAATGGGAGCATAAACACTCTTAAAGTGATTGCCCGCCACAGTGTGCAGTCGCGAGGCGGTTATTGTCCCATTTAAAGCTGATGTAATTTCCGTACTATCTTCGCGCAAATAACCGCGGCTCGTCATTTCCAAATCGATTCTCGAATCGACAAGTACATTGAAATTCGGATTAATAATATAAACGGCTTCGAAATCGTTGCCCGAATGAATTTGCGAGAGCAAAATTCGAATTAATGAATGCTCGGCCGGATCGTACAGATTGGTCAAGTCTTTTTCTATAATTTGCGTTGCCAATGATGCCGCCGTTACAAGCCGGTCGTTCAATGCTTCTTCCAGGTGTCGCCCCATGCGTTTGACAAAAAAATAGCTGCCCAAATTAAAAACAAGCAAAAAAAGAAATGTTACAAGAACCACGGACGCAACCGCTAGTTTCCGTCGAAAGAGCAATCGCTGATTTGAAAAATTATTTTGCAACCGGATGCTCAAGGTTTTTCATGTTCCTTTCCCATATTCTGCCCGTTTTTTATTGTCTTGCTGTTGAATAACTCCAGCCATTCCTCCAGTTCAGCCTTGCTCATTTTTTGATCATATTTGTTCCTGTTTTCCTGTTTTTCTCTTTTTGAAATTTTGAATCTGAAATCTTCCACACTCTGAATTTGACATCCTTGTGCTCGTGCCAATAAGGCCAGAGGCCGGTCGGAAGTTACCAGAATGATGTTGCCCTTTTTTGTTGATTGATCGATTCGTTTCAAAATAAGCAGATCTGCTTTTTGCGGCGCCCGGGAGAAAAGCACATGAATGCCGCTCGGTCTGGGTATTTTGCCCAACAACTTTACATCCTGGCCGTCAAAGACGATGGTAATTTGAAGCTGCTTGTTTCCGCGATATGCCACGAGTTGATGAATCAGTCTTTCCCGTGCGCGCCACAGTGCTTCATCATCAGACGGATCGATTCGGTCGGTCCTGAGAATAAAATTATATCCATCGACAATGATGTGCTGTTTAAAGGTTTTCATTTTCCGTTTCCAAATCAGACTCCGATGCTAAAGGGCCTCCTCAACTTGTGCAAGCACATCGCCAACCGTAATGGCCCTCATGCAGTCCATTTTGTCGCAAAAATCGAGATGACAATGGCTGCAATCAATTTCTTTGTAAACGAGCCGATGCCCTTTTTCACGTTTGTAAGGAAACCAAATATCTGGTTCGCCGGGGCCAAATATGCCGACGGTTGGCGTTCCCACAGCCGGGGCCAAATGCATTGGGCCGCAATCATTGGAAACATAGACGTCAATGATTTTCAGAACAGCCGCCAACTCGCGCAATGACAAGACATCCGGCAGTATGGGTGAAAAAGTGCATTGTTCGATAACCGAATGCAAGAGCGCCTCCTCGCCCGGAGCTATGGTAAAAAGAATTTGCAATCCACGTGCCGCCAGTTCATTTGTCAACTGCGCAAACCTTTCCGGAAGCCATCTTTTAACCGGCCATGTTGCTCCGGGATGAATGCCGATAATTTTCCGGTTAAGATCGAATCCTTTCTTTTCTAGATAACTCCTCGCCCCTTTTTCTTCCCCGGGAGTTACAAAAACAACAGGATCGTCCACGACAACATCAATCCTCAGAGGCAGGAGATAGCGAAGATGAAAATCAATCGCTGTTTTCGGCAGACCATCATCACCAATTCTGTGTGTATAAAAATGGCGTCGTCCGCGAAAATCGCCGCCGATACGCATTTTTGCTCTGCTCAGCCAGGTTAGTAGCGCAGAGCGCGGATTGCCGAACAAATCAATCGCAAGATCAAATTTAGTCGATAAAAGTTTTTTAAATACC
>JAACEJ010000592.1 GCA_011682565.1 Actinomycetota bacterium
AAACTTTCCGGCAGGCATCCACCTGAGGGTCCACCGGTCTGCACGCCCTTGAATCTTCGATTCTCCTCAACACCGCCACAAATATCATAAATAATTTCACGAAGAGTCATCCCCATTGGAACTTCTACAAGTCCGGTATTTTTCACCTTACCAACCACAGAGAAAACCTTAGTGCCTTTGCTGTTTTTGCTGCCGATACCAGCGAACCACTCCCAGCCCCTGTCTATAATCACCGGAACATTGGTCCATGTTTCGACGTTATTCAGATTAGTCGGCTTACCGAAAAGACCTTTTTCACTCGTGTGAATATGCTTGGCTCGCGGCTCGCCCGGCAATCCTTCAATCGAAGCCATCAATGCCGTCGATTCTCCGCAAACGAACGCACCGGCGCCACGGCTTATCTGAACATCGAAACTGAAATCAGTGCCCAGAATATTTTTACCCAGCAGACCATATTCTCTGGCCTGCTTAATTGCGATACGCAAATTTTCGACCGCAAGAGGATATTCAAGCCGCACATAAATATATCCGCTGTCAGAGCCGATTGCATAAGCTCCGATTGCCATACCCTCAAGAACCGCGTGGGGATTACCCTCCATTATACTGCGGTCCATAAACGCGCCCGGGTCTCCCTCATCGCCGTTGCAAATAACATATTTTGGATAATCCTCTACTTCATGGCATGCACGCCACTTGCGCCCGGTTGAAAACCCGCCACCGCCACGCCCTCGCAGGCCTGATTTTTCTACAGATTCAATAATCTCATCCGCCCTTAGCTGCGTCAGCGCCTTATGCAAAGCAGTGTATCCGCCTGTAGCCAGATATTCCTCGATATTATGAGGGTCGATGAAACCGCAATTTCGCAGAGCGATTTTTTCCTGACTCTTATAAAAAGCTATTTGTCCGAATTTTGGCACCTTCGAAAGACCGTTCAGACTGCCGCTGATTTTTCTTTCCACTTCCATAAGTAATTTGTCTTTGTCGAGACGCGCTAAAGCCCATTCAGGATGAAAATTACCCTCCGAAACCCCTGCCACCAACTCGCGGGCTTTCTCAACTGAGATGTGATGATAAAAAACGCGGGGCATCCCCGGAACAAGCACATCCACTATCGGTTCCATCTGGCAAAAGCCGACACAGCCTGTTTTGCGCACCATATATTTAAGACCCTGTTTTTTTACCGCGTCTTTTATACTCTCAAGAA
Organism: Actinomycetota bacterium; assembly: GCA_011682565.1. Lineage (GTDB taxonomy): Bacteria > Zhuqueibacterota > Zhuqueibacteria > Residuimicrobiales > Krinioviventaceae > Hydrothermomicrobium. Next base: position 1,205 of record JAACEJ010000592.1, read on the forward strand.
CCTCCGCCGCCCCATTCGCCTGGCCGCACGTGCCATAACCAACGCTGATTCTGACTTTATCGGAATAAAATTCCGCTCGTGCACAAGCCTGTTTTTCAAGTAGTTCCTGAACTGATTTTATCATTTTGCCGCTCTTTTGTAGCAATCCAAGGTCTCATTTACCTTTTCGTTATTTATTTTTCCATAACACTTATTGTCTATACTCATCACCGGTGCAAGTGCACACGCACCCAGACATGCCACTACTTCCAACGTAAATTCCTTATCTTCTGTGGTTTCGTTTTCTTTAATACCCAATTTACGTGTAATTTCATCACGGAGATTGGTAAATCCACGTAAATGACAAGCCGTACCATCACAGACTTTTATCACATGTTTGCCTCGCTCAGCCAGACTAAGCGAACTATAGAAAGTGGCTACATTAAAAACTCTGCTTAGCGGGATTTGTAACTTCTCGGCAACACGCTTAATCGCTTCTACGGGAAGATAGTTATACTTCTCCTGCACATCCTGCAGGATCATCACTAGCCAGGAATCATTGTTTTTATAATTTTTTATAATTTCATCAACTTTTTTCAGGTTCATTTTACTCAATCTTCAACGTCCTTTTCGCAAGTTGACATCCGTTTCGCCGCTGCGCGCCTGCGTTCGATAAGAGATTCGGTAAGTTCACAAAACTGTAGCGCCCCCGTCGGACAGCTCTCCACGCATTGGGGGTTTTCTCCAGCTTTTGTTCGCTCGATACAAAGGTCGCATTTTACCACAGCCTTGCCGTCACGAGCGATATCTATAGCGCCAAACGGACATACCATAAGGCAGTCCCTGCATCCAATGCACTTGTCTTTGTTGATCAGTACCGGCAAATTAACTTCATCACGATGCATTGCCGCAGTCGGGCAAACTGATATACATGGAGCATCCGCACAGTGTCGGCACTGCATTGGTATGCCGGCCTCACCCGCCGCCTCAACCGTAACCATCTTTTGAGGACAGGGCGACTCCATTACAGCTTCTTCAAGCACCTTTGATTTTGAATGTACCAACGCACAAGCCAACTCACAACTTTTACAAGCCAGGCATTTTTCGATATTTACCACTATGGCCTTGTTCATATATATCTCCTGGACAGCAGGGGTCACCTATTTGTCATTAAGTTTAACACTTATATCAGACTCAAGCAGATTATCCAAAGCATTCTTTGCCGTCCTCAGCTTGTCCACAAGCAACGGACTGGCCTTATAAACACTTTTACAATACAAATCCGCCTGCTGAACTTCAGAACTGTAATCAATGGCGGCAAGTATGGTTAAATTTTCTAATTGTGATTTTATGGTTTCAATTTGCTGTAGCGATGTAACTTTATTAATAATCCCCGCAACATATTTAACACCCATCTTCTGCGCCATTCGCGTTATATTTATCGCTGTCTCGATACTCCTGCTGCCGGGTTCGACTACGACCACCAGTGCATCGATTCCCTGAACGCTTGCTCTTCCCATAAACTCAACCCCCGCATCCAGGTCCACCAGAACCGCTTCCTGTCGCCGGAGTATGCTGTGAGTAAGCATAGCCTTTAGAAACGCACCCTCTGGGCACGCGCAACCTGCTCCCGCCTGACTAACAGCTCCCAACACCAGCAGTTTCAATGAGTATCCCGGAATTTCCAGGCAGTATTTTTCAGGCAGATCGCTTATTTTGGGATTCAGCCTGAAATAAGCCCCCACAGCTTCCTTGCCGGTACCGCTGCGCTCTGCGATTAATTGCTTCATCCTTATCAGCGGCTCCGGCCTCTGCTCAGGAGCTATGCCAAACGCGTTACAAAGATTGGTGTCCGGGTCTGCATCGACGGCAAGAACGTCGAATCCTTCCTCAGCGAATAATTGCGCCCAAACAGCGCAAACGGTGGTTTTTCCCACTCCTCCTTTGCCGCTTACGGCTATTTTGACACCTGTCTGCAAATCAAAACCTTACTATTTCAATATTTAACGTAATTATGCGAGTTTTTTACGACAATCACC
>JAACEJ010000067.1 GCA_011682565.1 Actinomycetota bacterium
ATTTTGTTTTCTTCGTTAAATAAAAAGGCGAGATGAAAATATAACGGCGGATAATCCGGGTCGGCTTTGATTGCTTTTTGCAAAACATCCTTTGCTTTGGCGTCCATCCCCTTGTTAATAAAAGCCACAGCAAGGTTACTGTACGCTCTCGAAAAAATCGAATCTTTTTCCGTCACTCTTTCAAGCGTGGGGATTGCCTGATCATAATTGCCGGCGTCATTATAGGCTATTCCCAGATTGAGTAGCACTCCAGGCCAGTCCGGCGACAACTCCAATGCCTGGTTATATCGTCCGATTGCCTCAACAAACCGGTTGGCATCATGATAATTCATCCCTTCTATCAAATAGCGGTAAGCCAGTTGAATCCTGCATTCCTTGCCGATGTATCCGGCAATTTCATCATCGGGAATGAGGGCCAGAACCTTCTTCACTTCTTCGTACGCTTTTTCATCCTGCTTTTGCAGGTTATAGGAACGGACCTTGACCAGCAGATCCGCGGCGGCGAAATACCGCTTTAATATTTTCTCCTGCGAACTGTCCATGTTGACAACCACGGGCCTGCCCTCATTCTTCGGAAAAAGAGAAGCCGGTAGATTAAGTTCAGACGGATTGTAATATTCCAGATAGGGCCGATTATCCGTATTGACCCTGGAATTCCGGGCCTGTCGCCTCACCGCATCTTCATCGAGAGCAAAACAACTGATGAGCGAATACGGTGTGGTAATGCGTATTTCGGCCAGGTCTTTCTTAACTTTGTCTTGTTGCATCCGCTTTTCCAATGAAGCAAAATCGATCTCTAATTTTTCCTGTGTGCCAATGAGCAGATAGTAGACGCGGTACGCTGAAAACCATATTGTGGTGTGCGGAAAGACTTCCTGAAATGTGCGAATGATCATCTGTATTTCCGGCATCGTTAACAGATGATAGGGCAGCCACTGGCACATAATGCCTTTTTCAGTTAATCTGTTTTTGCACAATTCGTAGAATTCTTTCGAATAAAGATTGCCATTGCCGGCCAGCTTGGGAGAGGTAGCATCCACTGTGACGACATCATAAGTCCTGTCGGTTGTTAACAGGTAGTTTCGCCCATCTTCTATTATCACATTAAACCGCGGGTCTTGCAGCACATTGTGATTGACTTCCGGAAAATACTCGGCCGCTTTTATCACGCCCGGCACCAGCTCGACACAATCTATTTCCTCAACGTCGTGCTGACTTTCCGACCACGACGTACCGCCGGCACCAAAACCGATGATACAAACGTTACGCGGATTCCTGTGAATGAGCAGCGGCAAATGGGCCAGCGATTTCTGCACTTCCACATCCTGATTACTGGTTCCGGCCACGGGATAGCCGTTGATGGCGATTTCCTTTTCGCCCCGCGCCTCGAACACTTCGGTGGTCGCGCTGATGCCCTCATTGTAATAATAAATTTTTTCGATTTTTTCGCCCCCAGTCAGAATCCTGAAATCGAAATCCGATGCAGCATTGGCAGCAATGGCTACAGCAGCCGTAACGCCCAACCCAAGGGCAACGGCTCTTTTTATTTTCAGCCGCATAAACGGGTGAAAAAAGATGATGAGCGCGCCAATGACGATGTTGATGACGCCCAGAAAAAGGACACCTCTCTGCATGCCAAAGAGCGGGATAAGGAGAAAGCCGCCGGCAAAAGCGCCAAAGATGGAGCCAATGGTATCCAGAAAACTGAGCGTACCGATTTTACGTCCGACATTTCTGATGTTCTTTGTATAGATTTTTCCGACCAGCGGAAAAGTTGCACCCATCAACGTTGTCGGCACCAGCATAATGAGAAAACTAATCAGGAAGCGCATGCCGATGGTGTCCCACGACATCGAGAAAGGATCCGGCGTTTTCAAAGACAGAGAAGATAGCGTTCCCAGAAAAGGCAGAAACAGGACGACAAACAATCCGACCAATAATTCGATGAACCCAAACAAAGACAGCGTGTCTTTTTTCCTGTCACTAAATTTTGCGATGAGAAAACTACCCAGGGCCAGACCGGTGATAAAACTGGCCAGCATGGTGGTAAATGCATAGATGGTGGAGCCAAGAAAAAAGACAAGCATTCTCGTCCAGATAACTTCATAAGCCAGAGAAACAAAGCCCTCGATGGCAAATACCCACAATACCAGATAGATTATGGCTCTGGAGTATTCCCCCCCCGCATCGCTATCTTCCTCAACCTGCACATTCCGGGACTCGTTAGCCTTTTCCGCGTCGGACAACCTGCTCATCCTCAGGCTGACCATTCCATTGACGATATTTATAACTGCCGCAACATAGAGGGTTCCTGTAACGCCTATGGCTTTGATGAAAAAGAAACCCGCTATCAGTGAACCAATGACAGCGCCTAAATTGTTCACAGAGTATAGACTTCCGATATTCCATCCTAACTCTTTCAATTCCCGCACAAAATATTTGCTCAGGACCGGAAGAGTCCCCCCCATAAGGGCGGTCGGGATAAACAGAAGAGGAAACGCCAGAAAAAACCGGATGATGCTGAAAATGTACAGGCCGGGATGAAGTTGCTGATAAACGGCAATATAAACGTGTGTTAATTGCGAAAGGAGAAAGGGAAACGCCAGAGCATACAAGCCGATTGCAATTTCCAGAAAAGCAAACAACCGGAGGGGATTTTTATGCTTGTCGACTTTTCTGCCAAAGTACAGACTGCCGAGCGACAAACCGGCCATGAAGGCGGACAGAACCGTGCTTACTGCAAAAGTGGTCACCCCAAAGACAAGACTAAACATTCGCGCCCAGATGACTTGATAGATCAGGGCGCTCACGCCGGAGAAAAAGAATAATAAAAACAAAAGTCTCCGTTTGGTTTGATCAGACATAATTTACTTCCAGGTAAGTGGTTCTATAAATTATGGTTCACTTTTTTTTGCTAATCCGGTTTGTTGCAAAATTTGAAAAAAGCCGGAGTAAATTGCTTCTCACTGCCGGCTTTTATCAATCAGTCGTACGCAAGCAATGTTATTTTATCTTTCCTTTAATCACAGTGAGTGAATGCGGCGGAAATTCATAGGTAAAACTTTTGCCATTCACTTTGATAGCCGGTTTTTCTTTTGTCCTGACCGGTTCACTGCCAAAAGTATTTTCCGTCTTGATGTCGGGTCCGTTGACTTCATACACTGAAAATTCGCCGTCGAATTTGCCTTGCTGGCAGATAAGCCGGGTGGAAATGCTTTGATCAAGGTGCCGGTTAACAACATTGATGACCACTGTGCCGTCATCGTAAGCAACGGATACATCCAGATAGGGAACCTGTTTTCGCTTCTTGGTATCATACGTGGGCGAATCGACAAAGGCGTCCAGAGCGGTTCCGAATGAATTGTTTGCATACAGCGCGAGTGAATAGTAGATGGTCTGTCTGAACATGTCGGTTTTGCTTGTAAAGATCGGAGCGATGACATTGACCAACTGAGCCATGTTGGCCATTTTGATGATGTGAGCATTTCTGATAAATGCGTTTAAAAATCCGGCGATTACCAAAGCATCTTCCAGATTGTATTTTTCTTCCAGCGCATTTCTGCCGGTGTTAAAACCGGCGCCGCGAGCCCGGTACCAGACATTATACTCATCCCAGGCCACGTATATTGGCGTCTTTCGTCTGGTTTTGGACAGCGCTTCCTCAATCTGCCCCTCGACGATGCTGGTTCGCTCTTCGATCTCCAGCGGCGAGGCCATGAAAGCATAATAGTCGTTATCCCTGTTGCCCACATACAAATGGAGGGAAATGTAATCAATATAGTCTTTTAAATAATTCAGAACTATTCGATTCCATTTGTGAGGATCGGCATCACCGTAAAAGTTTGAGGAGCCGGCAGCAATGAGCTTAATATCCGGCGAAGTCCATTTCATTAATTTAGCAGCTTCCAGAGCAAACTTGCCATAATCAACAGCGTCCTTGTGGCCCATTTGCCAAAAGCCGTCCATTTCATTGCCCAACGACCAATACTTTACGTTGTATGGCTCCGGATGTCCGTTCTTCTTGCGCAGTTCGGCATAGTAGGGCCCTTCTTTCACATTGCAATATTCAACCCAGTTCTTGGCTTCATCCAGCGTACCGGTGCCCATATTGACGGCAAGATACGGCTCGGTCCCTAACTTTCGGCAATAGGCGATAAACTCGTCCGTGCCGAAGGTATTTGGCTCCAGGGTTTTCCAAGCCAGATCCAGTCTTGTCGGGCGCTGGTCTTTTGGCCCGATTCCATCCAGCCAATGATAATCAGAAACAAAGTTACCGCCGGGATAGCGAAGAATGGTCACATTCAGTCCTTTCGCCGCCTTAAGCACATCCTTTCGAAATCCATTCTCATCGGAAAGTTTAGAGCCCGGATCATAGATGCCGCCATAGATGCAACGGCCCAGATGCTCGGCAAAATTGCCATAAAGGTTTTTATCGATCTTGCCGATCTTACGATCGGTATCGATTTTAATGCGAGCGGTCATGTCTTTTGATCGTGTCATTGTCGAGAATCCGATAATAAAAATCAGTAAAAAGTAGAGAATATTTTTTGTCATAAATCTCTCCTCAGATATAATAACTTATTCTTACCGACATCTTTTCCGTAGCTGAAATTTCAGGGAAAAACATATACGAGTTCAATCAAAAGACCGATTCCATCGCTTATTTCCAAAACCAATAAGTTAAAAAAGCGATGGAATCGGCAAAGTATCTTTTTAAAGTGGACTCATATATTTTGCTATCTTTGATTAAATAACACTGATATTTTCTTACAGGCCAAAACCAACTGAAAACATATTCGTATTCCCAAGAACGCCGAATGCCCAATAAGAATAGTTAAAAGTTACCTCCATCGTTCCCGATGTTTTGACTTTTAGTCCGGCGCCCAGGGTCAATCCTTCTTCATCGTAGTTGAAACGATAACCTGCTCGCAGCATCATAAAATTATGAAAGCTAAATTCAGTCCCTACATTCACCTTTTCAGGTCCGTCATTCGGATGAACAAAATCTGCTGCCAAAGTCATCTGGTGAGGATTGCCATTTTTCCCTTCAAGAATATCAATTGCGGCACCTATTATCAGGTTCATGGGCATTCGTACGCTTGCGGGGGGCACGGCAATTTGCTCGCTCCATTTTGCGAAAGTGACATCCGGACCAAAATTTCTACCAATCAGGGCAATTCGAAATGTCTTTATGCCGGTATAGAACAATGTTCCAATATCAATTGCCCAATTGGATACTACTGCATCGGCTAATTCCTCACGAAGATATCTTAAATTACCTCCTATTTGCAGTCTATCTGTAACTCGTCTGGAGTAAGACAGTCCCAAAGCAATATCAATGGCACCAAACGTGCCCAAGTCAAACTTTGGCTCGGTAAGTCCTGTCCTTAAACCGTTATTTAAAACTTCCTGATATTCTGTCCTGATCATCTCGCCATAGTCAAGATATAAGAAATTGAATCCGAAAGTACCCCAATTGCCAAAATTTTTAACCAGCGCTCCGGACTGGTATTTAAGATCGGCAATCCAGTTCATACTGCTCAGAGATAATTCAAGATTTTCTACGTCGTTAATCGATGCTGGATTGGTAAAAGAATAGCTGGCGTCACCGCGCCCAATTGCTGCTACGACACCTCCCATACCTGCCTGTCGGGCATTTGTCGGGATTTTCAGAAATTGCCAACCAGCCTGCCCTAAACGTTCAAATTTTGCCGGATGTAGTCCGTAATCAATATTCTGATAGTACTGTCCCATTGCCATTATGGGCACAGTAGCCAGCATAAATATTGAAATTCTAAATATATTTCTCAGCTTCATTTTCAAGTCCTCCAAAGTAAATAATCATTTAAAAGCGGGCAAAAAGCCAAACTATTTAATGATAACAAATTTGCCAGTTGCCGATTCTCCTTCATGTCCTGGTACATGGGACTCTACATAATAGATGTATACTCCCGGGATTACATTCTGGGCAAACCTGGTTAGCATATAGTCATTACCAGTGGTGGAGCCCCAGGCTTCTTCACCAAATCCATCATCATGTTCAATAGTTTGAATTAATTCACCTGCTACATTAAAGATCTTGATAGTGCTCACGGAAGGAATGAACATAAAGGTCAATCGTTTGGCTTCCGCCAGATCAGTCAACCTGCTGGTTTGCTTGAATGGATTTGGAATTACCCGGACTCTCGAGAAATTATCTGATGGAGCGGATTTTGCCGCCAGGCCATATAAACTATATGCTGTTTTACCACTTTCTAAACCCTCATCATCATATGTGGTGATACAAAATCGGTATGGAATTCCCGTTTTGGATGGAAGCCGATAGGTGATACGACCATTTTCGTCGATGAGCGATTTTGCTTCTTCCTTTTTAATATCCGCCACTTCTTTCCAGGGTCCCATCACACTCATTTCCGAGCGATAGACTTTATAGCCGACAAAATCGTTGTATTGCTTAATCGGATCAACATAATCGTCCGGCACCGGTACCCAGGAGATATCAAAGCCGGATTCCTGCTTTTCCGGATCTATGTAAAGCTTGACGATCAATTCATCCTCATACCCGTATCCGGGCACATTGCCTGGCGTCGGTGGCGGATATGCTGTAATACCGGCATTCCAGTTTCCTGTGGCTCGCCATCCATCGATCAGTTCCAGCGCGGCATTCCAGTTTTCTCTGAAATTTTTCATACCCAGCTCTTTATAGGATTGTGTGGCTTCCGGCCCGCCTAACATGGATACATTTCGATCCATCTCACCGAAGCACATCAGCCTGATTATTTCTATAGAATCACCAGGTGCTATATCATAAGGACCCGCGGACAAAAATGGTGCAGGTGTCCTTTCATAAATCTTAAGCGGATCAGCGGCAAATGCCTCCGCCCAGTCCATTCTCGGTTGGTCGTTGGTAATATAATTCAACACCTTATTGGGGTCTTCTCCCCAAAAACGCTTTTCTTCCGTAGGTGATCCCGGACCATTGTGGTTTCCCCACCAACCATTTCCACGAGAAGTTATATTAAACCAGACTTTCTTTTCGCCATTTTTATTGACCGAACAGTCGACAATCCAGTCCGAAACAATTTGAGGCGAATAAAGGCGTCGATCGATTGAGTTAATATCCTGTATATTGCCGGGATCGCCGCGGTCGCCGGTAACGTCGCCGGGCGATATTTCGTAAATGGTTGGTGCATTCGGAGAATTCTGCATAATCTCGGTATCATCATAGAATACAAATGCACCCTGTTCATCCGTATAAGTCCTGATGTCGCTTGCCCAGATATACTCGTCGTCATTTACATAACCATGTTGCCGTCCGCCATAAGTGGGAATAATCGTATGCGTCCAGAACCAATAAAAATCTTCGATTGTTTGCGTTGGCTCTTCATTGATGATGACGTGTCTCTGGATTATAAAGTCGTCGTATTTGGGAAGACTCCAGACCATTTGTTTACTTCTAATTCTTACTTTTGGATGAGGCTTGCCCAGGAAGTCGGGTTTGTGCTGAACAACGCCCCACATGTACTCTTCCGGCTGGGTGGGACTGAGTTTAAAATTATAATTTTGCACCAGAACGCTGGGCTGAAGAATATCCATGTGCTTATGGTATTTCTGCTCGTTTAATTCCGCCATTACCAGGTCGCCATTAAATCTCTGCACATAACCGGGACCCTGGTACCATCTCATTCCCCACATGCCGTTCGGATGCGGATATTGACTGGAGTAAAAGCCGGGATAGGTTACGCCTTCTATGGCGCCCGGGCCTACTGTCATCTTAAAGGCCTCATACGCAGATGACCAGGCCCTGCCGCGAGTCAGTACATTTACTTTCTTCTGGGCATGCACGACATCATGCAAGCTAAATAATAGGACAAAGAAAAGTAGTGGCAAAAATATGCCTATTCGACAACTTCTTTTCTGATTCATTGCCATGTCTCCTAATTTAATAATATAATTAAATCTGAATAATTAAAACGTTATCCCGAGTCCGAAAAACACCTCACGGGGCATGGTATCACGTCTATACATCGTCCACTCCATGACTTCATTTGTTAAAGGATGTGTAGGCAACTTGCCGTTTTCCATGTAATCTTCAAGATCTTTACCACCCATTAACCTCAGAGTCTTATTGTTAAAGACATTCCGTACATCCACGCTAAATTCGAAACCCATACCAAGGCCCTTGATGCGTTTAATGAGTTTCAAGTTTGTCATATACCGTGGTTTCCAGATTCTGTTGAGTGGTTCTGATGAAAAATCATCCGGTGAATGATAGGTAAATTTCTCACCGCTGGAATACATAGTAAAAATATTCAAATGCCAATTTCCTAACGGGTGAAAGCCGCTCACTTTTGGACCAAAACGGAGAGGTGTGGAAAGGTACGATATAAATTTGATCGTGTTGTTCGGATTCCATCTCTGATTGGTGTTGCCAACTACACCCCGATCATAGTTAGAGGCACCCCAAAGATAATCTCTTCCTAATTTTTTTCCATCATCAAATAGCCGGTATACTGTATCCAATCCATAACGTATGGTATTGGCATACGACATATTATATATGATTTTGAAAGTTGCATTACGCCATAATTTTGTTTCCAGGGTTGCTTCCAAACCACGCACATCCAGCGCTCCGCCATTTGTGTATACAAAGTTATAACCCATATCACCTACCGATATTGATTCCGGATTATTGTCATCCGGATAAAGACGTGTAGCCAGCCAACTCGAAGTTGCCATATTTCCCATCCCGGATTTTTGGTAGCCGACAGATGTCAGGTTTTTACCATCCTTATAGTATAGTGTAACATCCAAACGCAATAAATCGGCAATATTCTGATCAAAGCCGACTTCATACTGAATCATTTTTTCAAATTCCAACGTTGGATTACCTACATTTTTTTGATGGCCGGTATAGACGGTCGGATAGTCATGATAGATGGGCAATTCTTCTTCCTTGATCGGCGCCGTTACCTGCACGCCTTCTGGAGGAGGTTCCATCTTTTCTATTGGGTCTGCCAGCATCTTCATCCAGGCTGGTCGCATATTAAAATGCCCATACATAAAGTGCAAAACAGTGCTTTCCGTAATTGGAAATGAAACCCCTAACCTTGGCGAAAGAACTGTCTGGGTAGGTGTTTTTACAGCATAAGGACCGTTAGGATCAAAAGAGATCAAGCTCATCCCTCTGTTTCCCGGCGTATTTTTGTCAATGCGCAGGGGATCCCAAAAATCATCGCTTACCTTTTTGTTAGCATTATAGAAATCAAAACGAAGACCCGCGTTTACTACCATACCCCGTATTTCTATTTTATCTTGAAAGTAAGCATAACCCTCGTATGGATGGAACGCAATAGGCCTTATATAATCACTCATATAAATCCTGTCAGCACTTCTTCCTTCATGCCAGATATTTTTAAAATACTGATATGAAAATCCCGTACCCATCTTTAATAAATGTTGTGGAGCAATTTGACTAATAAGACTTCCTTCTATTTTGGTGTTTTTAGAATCGTTATAATTAAATCTAAAGTCTCCATAACCGCTTGTACGAAATAATTCATTATCAGGTGGAACTTTGTCTTCAGGCCATGTCCAGTCAGGACCGCCCCACTTAACTTTTAAGTGATCCAGCGTATCCATTTCTTGATTAAATACAAAATGGCTCGCTTTTAGTTCAACGTAAGTACGTGGACTGAAAACATGAGTCAATTTTAACTGTCCTGAATATATCTTCCCATATTCAGGCGGTCGTATTCCGTCGCCTGTTCTGCCTCCCGCTATCCAATACATATACTTGTAATATTCATAAGGGTTTTGTATAGAAGCACCTGGAGATTGCCCGGCAGACACGCCCCGGGCTCTTTGAGGGCTGTCCTCGCTGGACCAATAATTTGTTTTTGAAATACCGGTTGTTGCATAGCCGCCATATAATCCAGAGAAGGAAATAGCAGTAGAGGATGTTAGCTGATAATCTAACTTTGCCTGAAAATTAAACTCGGGATTATAATTAAGCACAGAAGGATATTTGTTCACTCCTTTTAAATAGCGCCCGGATAACAAAAAATCCAATTTGGATGTAATGGGTCCGTAAATTGTAGCTTCTACTTCATGTTGAATTCTTTTGTCATAATCTCGTAATTCT
>JAACEJ010000068.1 GCA_011682565.1 Actinomycetota bacterium
TCATACGCATGGTTCAGTTCCGTGCCGGTGGTTAGCCGTTACACGTACCGGATTGTCCGGCTTGCCTATATTAGCTTTGCTTGGCGCACTCATTTTTCTCCTCAACTATTTTAAAGAGAATATACGACATTTGAGTTGCAACTGAAAGTCTTGGACTAAAGTCCATAGTTTTAAACTATCGGGCTGAAACAATAAAGCATGCGTTTTTTCGAGTGTTATATCAGACATACTAACATCCACGTCATAATAAGAAAGTTAAAAAGGCATCGAGTAGCTATTTGAACGGATAACAAGATAAAGCGAACGCAAACAAGAATCAAGAAAAATCAGATTACATTTTTTTAAATTCTTCTAATGTCAATCCTGCTTGCCAAATGATTGAACGCAATGTTCCCTTGGCCAATTCCTTATGTTTTGGAATTGTCAATCTTCTAAAAGGTGGTTTTTCATTTCGTAGAATAATATGGCTCTGTCACGCTTGATGGTCTTTAATATAACCAATCTTCCGGAGCTTTTTGATGAGTTCATCGCCTGACACTATTGGCAATTTTTTCAAACAATGACCTCTACTATTTCTTCTTCAATCGAAGGCGGAATAGGTTCACTGTGTTTTTCTAAACTTTCTAAATAACCTTTCATTGCATCCTTAATGTTAATTACAGCCTCATCGCGTGTTTTTCCTTGAGAAATACAACCAGGCAAAGAAAGGCATTCGGCAATAAATACCCCATCTTCATCTTGCTTAACAATAATTCTATATTTCATCACAACACTCCTACTTTCAATGCAATCCTTTATTTCTCAAACGGAAAACGGAAAACGGAAAACAATAATGCCAAAATGAATAACTGTCAAGAGAAAAATGATAAAAGTAAAGTGTCTAAAGTGGCTAAATAATAAAATTTGGATTTATAATTTTGAAATGCAAAATGATTCTTTCTTTTCTTTCAGTTGTTCTTCCTGTTCTCTTTCTGCGTATGACTACTATTTATCAATTTTTCCCTATAGAGGGCACCTTGCCTGCTCTTTTGATAACAGATAAAGTTAAAAGCATTTTAGAATCTTATGTTATATTAAATCTCTAAATTCATCTACAGTCATCTGTGCCTGACGAAGTATTGAAGCAAGAGTGCCCTTATTTAAATCACGGTTATGAAAAGGTATTGTTACTAAAAGATTTCCTTTTTTCATTTGTACGTGGCTGCCACGCGTCCTAATTTTAATAAATCCAGCCTTCTCAAAAGCGTTAATAACTTTCCTGGGTTTTACAACAGGTAACTCAGGCATAGGCATGTACTTCCAAATCAATCTTTACATGAAAAGCTTCGACTACCGCTCCGGGGTCTCTTTGCAATATATCACTCTCTTGCGGTACTGGCCTTATAATTGGCAAGTTATTCTCAATAGCGGATTCAACATACAAGGATACGGCTTCTGTCAAGTTCTCTTTCGCCTCTTGCAAAGTGAGTCCTTCACTTGCAACATCTACATCACGACATAACGCTGTAAAACCTTCTTTTTCTTTGGTTATATATGCAACAAAAGTAAACGTATTATTTTTCACAGCACTATTCCCTTAGCTTTTTGATTTGCATAAAAATTATTTATTAACTGCAACCAAAGTTATGAATTTTAGTAATACCTGCAAGCTTTTTTATCTGGGTTAGGCAAAAAGGATATCGTTTTACTGTTATGTCCTTGGTTTAGCATTACTTACCCCCCCCCATTTATTTAATAAGACAATGGCCCCAAAGAATTCTTGAATTTTGAACGGATAACAAAATATATCAAAAGCGAATAAAAGTCAAGGGAAAATCGAATTCCCATGTCGGGATACCTTTTTGACGCGTCGCGTCGTGTTTTTACCAGAACGCGGAATATCCAAAAAACGAAACGATGGAAAGAACAGACCATCAACCATCAACCATCAACCATCAACCATCAACCATCAACCATCAACCATCAACCTCCTGCATCCCTTATTCTCCAGCCGGTTTATTTTTTAAAAGTGCCGGATGATATTCCCTGTGCTCAATTCCTGTAGGATTTGCATGGCGAATGTCGTAGGCCAGTTGGATTGAAGGTCTGGCATCGGAAATGCCGAATCCATTTCCCTGCAATGTGTTTTGATAAACGACTGTATGTAAATCGGTAAAGCCGCCGGAGAACTCGACTTCTTCCCCATCGACGGTAATCGAACGAAATGTCGGTTTGCCTTCTTTTACAGCCTGCTGAGGAAGGTCGGTTTTATCAAGAGAAAGAAACCAGCGGACATCGGCTTTTTCCAGTTCAAGAAATCCTCCGACTTTTTTCGAGTCTGCATAATGAACCTCGGATTTTTTCACCGAACCGAAAATCCAGAGGAGCATATCAAAAAAATGTATGCCGATATTTGTAGCCACACCACCGGACTTGCTGATGTCTCCTTTCCAGGAGTAAAAATACCAGTTTCCACGTGAGGTAATATAGGTCAAATCAATGGAATGGCGTTTACCACTCGTATCCTCATCTATTCTTTTTTTTAAATCCAAAATAGCCGGGTGTACGCGAAGCTGGAGCACCGTATTGACGGTGTGGCCGGTTTCTTTTTCATCATCGACTAAGGCATCGCAATTCCAGGGATTGAGTACCAGCGGCTTTTCGCAGATCGCATCCGCGCCGGTACGAAGAGCAAAACGAATATGTGAATCGTGCAGGTAATTTGGGGAACAGATGCTGACATAATGTATTTCCTTACCCTCATTTTTGCGGCGAAGCATTTCAACATAGCGGTCAAAGCGTTCAAATTCTGTAAAAAAGTCCACATTCTCAAAATACCTGTCGAGGATACCAACGGAATCACTTTTATCCAGCGCACAGATCAGTTTATTACCTGTGTCTTTAATAGCCTGCAAATGACGCGGAGCAATATAGCCGGCAACGCCGATGAGAGCAAAGTTTTTGTTAAAAGTTTTTAGGTTTGGCATTTTGTTCTTTATACCCCGGTGTTCAGTATTTTCAAATTTAGGCACTTGCAACTTTTCTCCCCACGCTCCCGCCCTGTCAATTACAGGGAGCATGCTCGCTGCAAAAAGTAAATAAAAAAGAATGAAAGGTGCTGATTTACTTTTGAACTTTTTTAACTATATTTTCTGTAAAATCGACAAGAATGGATTTTCCGATGACGGAAATATAAAGTTCAAACCATTTTCTCCCCCGAATATCCACCAGATAGCCTTCCATGCCGCTCAACGGCCCGCTGTTGATGCGAACATCATCGCCTTTTACGAATCCATCATGAACATTCACATCGATGTTGGAAGCAAGAAAAAGCCTGACAGCTTCAATTTCTTCGTCGCGAACCGGCGTAGGTTGATTGTTGAAACCAACAATGCGTACAACGCTTGTTGCTTTTAAAACATCATATCGATAAATGTAAGGAATTTTAACAAAGATATAGCAAGAGAACAGCGGAGATTCCACCCATTTCCTTCGATCTTTCCATTGATTCAGCGATTTTCTCAATGGCAAATAAGATTCAATACCTGTCCCATCGAGGTATGACTTTACTTTTTTTTCGTGTCTGGGGCGGGTAACAAAGGCATACCAGTGCGCAGTTTTTTCAATATTCGTCATTCGTTGCTATTCTCAGTTGCAATTTGGAACATGGTAAAATGTATCAATAACTGCTTGCGTGTTTTTTACGTTTCCTTCGGGACTTTTGCTTTTTCTTCTCCCCATCAGCGCCGTAATAATAATGATAGTGGTAATAGTAATAATACGAGCCATAGACATTGGAGGCTTGAATGCTGTTGAGCAGCGCTCCCATAAGAGGGGCTTTAACACGCCGTAATTGCTCCACAGCGTGCATTACCGCATCTCTCTGTGCCTTGGCTGATCTGATGACAAGAACAACGCCATCCACGAGGGGTGCCAGAACAGAAGGATCCGTTACAGCAATAACCGGCGGCGCATCCAGAAGGATTATTTCATATTTTTCGCGAGCTTCCTCGATGAACCGCTTCATCGTCTCAGAACCCAAAAGTTCAGCCGGGTTTGGTGGAATAATACCGCTGGTTAAAACATCCAAATGCGGCAAATCTTCGACGCGCTGCACAGCTTCACTTAATGTGCTTCGCCCAACAAGAATGTTTGTAAGTCCCAAACGCTTGTCCAACCCAAACAGTTTATGAATCACAGAACGGCGTAAATCCGCATCCACCAGTAACGTTCTTGTTCCCATCTGCGCAAATGTGATTGCCAAATTGGAAACCGATGTCGACTTGCCTTCTTTCGGGCCGCTGCTGGTGACAACCACGACCTTTTTAGGTTTGTCGGGCGCTGAAAATAAGATGTTTGTGCGTAACGTCCTGTACGCTTCAGATACGGGTGATTTGGGTTTTAGATGTGTAACGAGTCTCTCATTAATGTCTGCAACTTCGGGGTCGTCAATAGTGATATGCTTTCTTATCGTCCCGTTTGTTTGTTCCAGCTTGATAAACGGAATAGTTGCTACAAGAGGCAGCCCGAGGCTCTCAACATCCTCGACGCTGCGCACACTGTTATCAATATAATCCATAAGAAACGCAATACCAACACCGAGGCCCAGACCAATGAGAATACCGAGCAGCAAATTCATTTTCTTTTTTGGTTTGATAGGGAATTTAGGGGCTTTACCATAATCAATAATCCTCACATTACCCAACTGCCCGACTTCTGTAATTCGTGATTCCTGATACTTTTCCTGAAGCATGATAAATATCTTTTCATCGACCTGAGCGGTACGCATAAGTCTTGCCAACTTTAGACTCTTTTCGGGTAAAGCGTCCAGTTCGGCATTATATTTTTCCATAATACGTTGGAATGCAGCAACCTTGGGACGAAGTGCCTGGATTTCGGTTTCCACCTCTATTTTGCTATTAAATAGTGAACCTGCCATTTGTGCAGGATCAACAAACTTGGCGGCAGCAACCTTTGTGACTTCTTCTTTAAATTTTCCTTTAAGGGCTTCGATCTGGCTTTTCTGTCGATCGATCTCCCTCTGTGTATTTTCATAAGAAGCGGCTTTTTTCTCAATGATCTCGGCAAGATACATTGATAACGAAGCCTCTTTTTCAGCTATTTTCTTTTTTAATTCATCAAGATAAGGAATTGAAGAAATACTCTCAACATCGATATTGATATTCTGCTCCCTGAGCTGTTTATCAATAAAGGCTAATCTTTGCTGCGCTGCTTCCATATCTGTTTTTGCGCCGTTGTATAACGTTTCGACTTCAGCAATCTTTCCGACGAGTTCTTCTGTCTCTTTATCCAGGGCAACAACCTTGGCTTTTTCCTTATAATTTTTCAAAGCTTCTTCCGACTGGGACAGGTCATTTTGATATTGGCTTAACTGCTTTTCAAGAAAATTTTTCACCTGCCGCACCTCGGCCTGGCTTTGATGCCGGTTGTAAAGCTTGTAAGAATTGGCAACTGCATTGGTCAGGTATTCTGCTTCAAAAGGAGAAGGAGCCGTTACGGAAATGGTGATCATGTCTGTATCACGTATGGGATTTACCTCGATGCTTGCACGCAATGACTTGACCATATCGTCAAATGAAGGCGGCAAATCTTCTTCATTCTTTTTGGATTTTAAATATTTCCTGATGCTTTTAAAGATATTTCCTTTTTCATTTCCATCGGGCGGTTTGTTACCCAAAATGCGCAATCGATTTGCTTCGGTCGAAATTTGCAGACGGCGAATCACATCCTCTGCCAAAGAGCGGCTTTTTAAAATTTCCACCTGGTTATTAATCATGGACTCTTTTTTCATTATAGAGGTAAAGTCAAATAGAGATTCGCCCATGCCGCTCTTTTTTTCTATCATCAATTTGGCACTGGCCTGATATACCGGTTCCGTTGTAAAGGTCACAAAAACGGTAGCCAGCATAACCAAAGCAAAACTGACAATAATAATCCATCGGCCACGATACAAAATGCGAACGTAATCCCGCCAGCTCACCTGCCGTTCGGTCTCGTCATAAAAATGCGGGGTCGATTTCCCATTTCCCCCCAGTGAGGGTTTATAGTCGCTCATATTATTCATATTTCGTAATCCCTTAACGTTTGGAATAAAATGTAATCAGAGCATAAACCTGGGCAAGAATAGCAATCTTGTAGGTGAATTCGAAGAACTTTTGCACAAAATGCATTGTTGTTCCATAAACGACTATAGTATCACCCGGACGAAGCACAGGAATGAGATCGGAACTGCCGTTTTGTAAAAAAGCTTTGACATCCACATCGATCACCTGCCCATCCTCATTTTCCTTTGTGGATGCCCGGACAACTCGTATGCTTTTAATTTTTGCATCTTCCTGGGGACCGCCGGCAAATGAAAGTAAGGAAACAAGATCGGTATCAAAGGGAACCATGTACTGTCCGGGTCTGAGCACAAAACCCCAGACATTTACGGGCATCAACACCTGATCTTCGCCACCCAGAAAGTACTGGGCAGCACGATTATTCCCCAACTGATTCGATGAAATTTGTGCGTGGGAGGTTAGAGAAAACATTAACAAAAGGAAAACAATAAATGGCCCCATCGACTGTTTCATAATGCTCTGCACCTTGTAAAAAATTCGCTGCTTCTAAAAATGCTCTTTATCTTCATGAGTTGCCGGGCAACAGGCAAATTTAATACCAAAATTGAAATAACAAATCTGTAACAGACTTGTTAATCTCATAATTTTCAATAATTCAAACTCAACACTCACCCCTGATCCCAAACGACCCTGTTTTCAATATTGACTTTTTGTATGATAATGAAACGATAACGATATTCTGTATAAAAATAGGACACCCCGATGTGTTCTTAAAACAGACATAAATCACGTCCCTTTTTGTCAAGGACAGGTCCTTGGATTCGGCTCAAATAGCTCGCTGGGAAATAACAAAAACGTACTTTAATCAGGACACGAATCTAGCACTTTTAACGAAAAATGCAAGATATTTCTTGGAATTTGGGTAATAGCTTTCCATTCTTTATCGCAGGTCGATTAATTCGTAACCCTGCGGCAGATCAAGTTTAAAATCTTTGGGAGACAGGACGACCTTCGTATTAATATTTTTCACCTGGTAAAGTGTGGAATTTCCATTGACATCGATCTGCTCGATTTTTGAAATTAAGTTCGTTTTTGAATTAACCCACAATTCAACGCGTCGGATAAATTCATCTTGCGTTTTGCTGGTCAGAGTGATGTGAATTTGTCTGCTTTTACCTCCCTCCTTTTTAATTATTTTTGCAGAGTAATTTTTGACGAATTTATCCAGGAAATCTTTCAAGAAGGGATTGTCCTCGGTTTTGTTTGACGCATTATCCACAATGACCTGCTTGTTCACCTTATTTACAGTCCATATTGTTTTGCCGTCCGAAATAATCCGTTGATCTTTTGTATCGATATCAAACTGAACACCGTCTTTGACACATATCTTGCCTTTAACAACCTGGGTTTCATCTACCAGTTTCCAGGTAAAAGTCTGAGTAAATTCTGCGCATATACCTTTCAGCGACTCGTATTTTTTCTGCACCTGGTTTATCACTTTTCCGGCATCCTGCGCAAAAGCAGGAGAAACAACAAAACAGAAAAGTATAAATAGCAACACTACTTTTTTATGGTCATTGAACATGATTAAAAATCCTTCCGAAAAATTGACTTACATCTCATCATCACCTTCATCAAAATTCATACTTTCCAGTTCTTCCGGGGTAATTAAAACTTCGCGGGCTTTGCTGCCTTCGAAGGGACCGACGATGCCTTCATCTTCCAATTCATCTATAAGACGGGCAGCTCTTGAATATCCTACTTTGAGTCGCCGCTGAATAAGCGACACCGAACCCTGCTGGTGGCGGATAACGAGATCACGGGCACTCGTAAATAACGGATCACGCTTTCCTTTTTCATAGCTATAAAGCCCGCCTCCGCCTTCTTCTTCCTCAACAAATGAAGGGAGCGGTGTTTTATCGGCAAAAGGTTGCTTTCTGATATAGCCGATAACGTTTTCAATTTCTTTCAAATCAATAAAAGCATTGTGGATGCGGATTGGTTCCGATCTTGCCGGGGGCAGGAACAACATGTCGCCGCGACCCAAAAGTTTTTCCGCGCCGTTCATGTCCAAAATTGTTCGCGAATCTACTTTTGACGTCACCTGAAAAGCGATACGCGCCGGAAAGTTAGCCTTAATAACGCCGGTGATGACATCCACAGAGGGGCGCTGGGTGGCAAGGACCAAATGAATACCGACGGCCCTCGACATTTGCGTCAATCGTGCAATGGGTTCCTCGATATCTTTGGTTACATTGGCCGTCAACATCAGGTCAGCCAATTCATCAACGATGAGGACAAGATACACCAATGGTTTCACAGGTTCGCCGGTTACGGAATTGACCTTTCCTCCTTTTACGCGCTCGTTAAATTCTGCAATGCTGCGCACGCCCGCCGTGGCAAGAAGCTCGTAGCGATTTTCCATTTCCTGTTCCAAAGATTTCAGGATGGCTGTAGCACTCTTGAGATTCGTGGCAACTTTTTCCTTTTGGCCGTCTACATAATTCAAATGGTGGCGGTATAATTTTGTATAAGTCGAAAGTTCGAGTCTTTTGGGATCGATAAGAACAATCTGCACTTCAGACGGTTTTGCTTTATACAAAATACTGGTAATAATGGTATTTAAGCACACGCTTTTCCCAGATCCTGTTGATCCGGCAACAAGTAAATGCGGCATCTTGTCCAGATCAGTAACAAACGGTTCGCCAGCGATCGTTTTGCCAAGGCCAATCGTGAGCGGCGATTTGCTTTCCCGAAACGCCGAAGAATCAATTATTTCGCGCAAATAAACAATAGAAGGGACAGGATTTGGAATTTCAATTCCTATTGCAGCCTTGCCCGGTATGGGCGCGACGATACGGATACGCTGCGCACGCATTGCCATGGCAAGATCGTCGGCGAGCGAAGTCACACGGCTGACTTTGATTCCCGGTGCCAGTTCAAGTTCATAACGCGTAATTACAGGGCCCGGATCCCAATTAGCAACTCGGGTTGTTAATCCAAAATCCGCCAGTTTTTCTTCCAGGAGAGCAGCATTTGCTGCACATTCTTCATTTGAAATCGTTATTTGGGAAGTCGGCGGTGTTTGCAAAAGCCCGGGCGGTGGAAATTCATATTTCCCGCTCACGTTCGGCACAATTGCCGAATCCGCTTCCCGGTTAATTCTTTCAGCATCTCGTGAATCCAAATCGAGGTCCAGTTGTTTTGTCGCAGCCGGTGTTGTCGTGGGAATCGGAATCCGCTGCGGTTCCTCAAATGTTGAAGGGGTCTGCTGCTGCGAATCGTACCATGAATCCGATGACGGTCTCGAACCACTTCCAATGCGGATGGAGCGGCGAACATCCGGTGTGCGCCGCCGGGATCGCGAAAACCTGCCCCACAAGCCGCTAACAACCTGATTAAAGTCCAGGAAGAAGCGTTGCAGAAATGCGGAAACTGATTGGTAAAGCTCCGAAAACGAAACGGTTGTAGAAAAAAGAACGGCAACCATAATTAAGCCGATAAGAACCACGACAGAGCCATACTGACCAAAAATCATAATGAGGAATTGGGCGCCGAGTCCGCCCACTTTTCCGGAAACTTTAAAATTGGGGGCTGCGGAAGAGAGGATGCCGTGGAGTGCAAAACTTACCGAGAGAAACAATGCAAAGACCAGGGACAGGATAGTTACCTTGAGCAATCTCGCTGTTTTTTTGTCAACCAATCTGTTAAATCCCCACGCGACAATGAGAAACGGTAAAACACCAATGGGATAGCCTACTGTCCATCGAATCAAATAATATGATATATAAACACCGGCGAATCCCAGTTGGTTTTTGATATGATGCAGGTCGATCGTCCTGGGCGTTTCAGTGGATTGGTAGCTAAAAAGGGCTATGAGCACAAAAACACCCAGAATGATCAGCAAAATGCCGAGTAATTCCTGGCGTTTACGGCGGTCAATTTGAGGTGTTGACTTTTTACGAAAAGGAGACGGTTTTCTGGCTGGTTTTCTTTTTGTTCGCATCATAATTATTTTGACATTAGAGTTTTGCCAATTGTAGATTCAGCATACAATGGGTTTTTATATTTCTT
>JAACEJ010000005.1 GCA_011682565.1 Actinomycetota bacterium
CCAGGTCTTTGTTTTGGTGCGCACTTGTTATGACCTGACTAATGCCTTCCGAGTCTGCAAATACTATTGCGGGACTGATGCTGTATGCAGCCATTTGTGCAATGCTCTGTGCCTTGTCCGAAATGGCCATCATCGCTTGCTTTTTTTCCCAGGTTGGGAAGAAAAAGTAAACAAATATCGAGATGATGAAAATTAAGACCGTAACGACAAAGGTGAATTTGGTCTTGATCCTGGTAAAGGGTCTTGGGAAAATATGTTCGAACTGAAGCTTCAACTTTCCTCACCTTATAATTTTTGCAAGTTTTAACAACTGCGAACTAAAGTTTACATTCACAGCATTTGCTGCCGGCAAATTGATCAGAATTTGCGGCTTGTTTCCCTTTAACCCAATGCCGACGGCAACACCGGTTTTAATGTATGCAGGCACTCCCGAAAGTGTTAATATATTTCTTGTGTGGCATTCATCTAAAAGCTGTTTCAAATTTACGGCTCGCAGTGGTGCAAAATATACAATATCGATTTTTTTTGCAGAAACCGCTTGTCGCAAGTTCTCCTTTTCAATATTAATTGTGATTAAGGAAATTGATATATTGTCTATTTTCTTAATTGGGGATTCATTAAACGTTTTTTCGAATTCTTCTTTTACAATCCTGGAGCCAGAAAATTTCGACTGGTAGACAACAGCCAGGACGATGTCATTGCCGACTCGTGATTTCAGGTTTCGGTCAAAAGTGAGAATTTTTAAAAACAAAGGATATTCTGTTTTGACCGGCACTGCAATATTCTGAGCAAAAGCACCAACAGGCCACAATAAAAAAAGAACGCTGACGAGACAATATTTCCAAATAGCCATTTCTGCTCATCCTATAAAGAGTATCCAAATCGTACGATGAAATTTCTGCCATCCTGTAAAATTGCGGGCTGCAAAAGTTCATAACCGCCCGGCGTCTCGTATGCGACATTAAAAAGATTTCTGATGTTAAAAGAAAGCTTAAAATGACCAAATAATGGTCTTGTTGAAAAATTAATATTTGATAATAGAAACGAATCTGTTTTTGTCCCGTACACCGTGATCCGTTCTGTCTCGTAGCGTAATTCCGGGGCAATATATAGAAAATTGAAGAATTTGATCACAAGTCCCATTTTAAACAAATGGGAAGGCGAATTAGTCAATTTTTTACCCGTTTCGCTATCTTTTCCTATTTGAAATGAGTAGTTGATATAACCACTCATCCCATTATTTAAGCGTGCGTTAAGCGCCATTTCCAATCCATGCGCACATACATGCCCTGTGTTCTGAAACTGTATTAAAGAATCCGATGGATCAACGATCGTATCGATTAAACCCTTCATTTTATACTTGTATAGCGACAGAGTTCCCATCCATCCTTCACTCAATCGTTGTTCCCACACGAACTCGGTTGTCCTGATTCTTTCGGGATCAAGTCCGGGATTTGGTTTCCAGCCGGCCCACGGATCGACATAATAAACTTCATACAAATTGGGAACCCTGAACGCTTCGCCATAGAGAAACTTCAGGGTTGTTGTTTTAACGGGATGGTAGACAATTGCACCCCGCGGGGAAAGGGCGTTGCCCCTGTCCGAATAATTGTCCCAGCGGATGCCTCCGGTGAAAGACAGATTATCCCTGGCCTGATACTCATTCTGAAGATAAAACGATTGCGTATTATAGGGAAAGTCTTCATCATAACAAGTTTCCCCCGCATCCCAATAACGGTAATTCGCCCGAAATATTTTCTGGTATTCGGCGCCGGCGATTAGCCTGTTGTTTGAGCAAATGTCCCAGCGAAATTGTAATTCGCTTCCCAGACGTTTGGCGTCATTAGAATCCCAAATATCGTAAGAATACATCTCCCCATCTTCTTCATCTTTGTATGGATAGTCACCTTCATAATAATAATGGTCATAATAGGCACGCAGCATGATATTTTTATCAACACCAATCGAATGGCTGTATTCCAATTGGAGTTGTTGGTTTTCATCCAGAGTTTTTGAATGAGGATTATTGAAAACCACTCCCCAAGCGCCGGTGGGAATTCCCTTTTCCCGGGAATTCATAAAGGCCTGTAGTTTAACCTTTTTAAAACTGATTGTTGCACCATAGCGGTAAAATTTATCCCAGTCCAGACCCATGGCCATGCCATTATTCGTGGATGGGTCGTTATATTCTTTGTAGTACAGGTTCTGGCCATTAATGTCTGTCCACTGCCCGGACAATACAATTCCAAGTTCGTTGTTAAATTGCTTGCCCACACTTGCTGAACTGCTCTTTCTGCCATAGCTGCCCGTTTCCACAAAAGCTTGTATACCTTCGAACGTTGTTGAATTTTTTGTAATGACATTGATCACCGCAAACATCGCGCTGGTTCCGTACAATGCCGATCCCGGGCCACGAACAATTTCAACCCGTTCGACATTGCTCAAACTTACCTGAAAATCTGTTCCGATACCCACGGCGTTATAGAACGGTTCATTTGCCGTTTGACCGTTAATCAAAACCAATATGCGGTCGTTATAATCACACGGCCTGCTATATCCGCGCACGCCCTGGTAATTATAATCGCGGTCATAACTCGAGTAAAAGCCCTGCACGCCTTGCAAAACATCTTGAATAGTATGATAACCATAGCGCTCAATGTCCTCAGCGGTAATGATCGTTACGGAAGCGGGCGCTTCGCTCGTTGTCTGCTCAAACTTTGAGGCCGTGCTAATTTCAGTATTCAGGAGGGCATCCAAGGACAACGCTTCGATATCCTGATCGTTTTGGGCATTTACTTTTTTGTGCAGGCCCATAAGCATTGTTATTGAAAACAAAAAAAATAAAATCCTTTTGCAATCCATGTTCTTCCTCTCTTTTTTTATTTCTTTTTTGGTACGGGAGAAGAATCTAACCTGGTTTTAGATGTCAATAATTATGCCAAATCATTAATCTATAGGGTTTTCGACACGATGTTGAACATTGTCAGATAATTTCATCATAATTGACAAATTTATAACAAGTTATGTATTTACTATGTGTCCGGTTTTGCGTTGCATTTCCAAGTTGGATAAAATACGTCAAACAGTGACGAGGAATTGTCCTGTAAAAGGGGCAGAAATTATGTTGCTGTGGTACAAGTTATACAAGAGTTTTATTCGTATTTAAATGAACCTTTGCCACAAGAAAGCAGGGTGCCCGGAGAGCAGTGCGACGAGTAGAGTGATTCCCAGGTAGCGTGTCATTGCGAGCATACTGCCGATGTTTGCAAGATGTTTTGCTCATACCTTCACTTTTATTTCTCTTGTATCATCCAGTACGCGCCGTACAATCCCGGGCATTTCGCGCATACTGACAGGCTTGTAAATACATTTTTTAATGCCTATCTTTTTGGCCTCTTTCGGGTTAATGGAATTGCTGTATCCGGTACACAAAATGATGGGCATGCCGGGGCGAATTTTCCGGACGTTTTTTGCAAGTTCTTTTCCTGTCAGTCCGGGCAATGTCTGATCGGTGATGATCAAATCAAAATAATCCGGATCAGCGCGGAACAATTCCATCGCTTCAAGACTGTCGGTTTTACCGACAATATCGTAGCCGAGATCGGTAAACCGCATAACTGCTATCTGAACTAGGGCCACCTCGTCATCTATATACAAAATACGTTCCTGCCCGCGCGGAAGGGGTTTATTTTCTTTCTTTTCCCTGGTCTCATCCATAACAAACCGTGGCAAAAACACAGAAAATGTTGTCCCTTTTCCTACCTCGCTCTCGACTGTGATCTGTCCGTTGAGCCCGTGAACAATGCCGTGAATAACCGACAATCCCATGCCGGTTCCTTCGCCAACATCTTTGGTTGTGAAAAAAGGATCAAATATTCGGTTCATAATTGACCTTGTGATACCATGCCCGGTATCGCTTACTTTTAATTCGACATAAGAACCTGCTGCCAAACCCTTGTATTGGTTGATGATCTCACTATCCAAGTTAATTTCTGAAAGATCAATGCAGAGCCTGCCGCCGTTATCCTGCATGGCATGAGCAGCGTTTGTGCCCAGGTTCAAAACGATCTGTTGAATCTGGACAGGATCAGCCTGGACATAACTGGCTTTATTTGGAATATGCTGCTTGATTTCGATAGTGGTCGGCAGGGAGGCCCTGAGAAGTTTTATTGTCTCTTTTACAATGGGATTTATTTGGACAGGCTTCTTTTCAATTTTATCCAGTCGGCTGAATGTCAGTATCTGTTTTACCAGTTCTTTTGCACGAAAGCTTGCGGCGATCACGTTTTCAAGATTATTATAAATATTGGACTCTTCATCCAGATCGTCCATGGTAAGTTCCGTGTAACCAATAATAGCACCGAGAATATTGTTGAAATCATGAGCAATACCGCCGGCCAGGGTTCCTATAGCTTCCATTTTTTGCGCCTGACGCAATTGGGTTTCCAAATTCTTGAGTGTTGTAATATCGAAAAGATAGCCCCGCATTTCGTAGAGTTTGCCTTCCTCATCAAAACTGCCAATGACGTTTTGTATGACATATACCGGTTTACCATCGGTGCGGCAGAGTTCTATTTCATGATATTCCAGTTTTTTTTCTTTCTCAAGCAAGGAGAGAAAATCCTGACGGTCTTTGCTGTTGGGGTACAGCGACACGGCATCGCTGTTCATTGCTTCATCGACGGATTCGAATCCAAAAATTTGTGCAAAGGCGGGATTGCAAAAGAGGATTTTCCCTTCGGGTGTAGATATATAATCTCCGGTTAGATCGTCTTCAAAAAACCTGCGGTATTTCTCTTCAGAATCCTGAAGTGCCTGGATAAATATTTTGCGTTCGCTAATATCATGAATGGTCGAACGCAGTCCAACAATTTGTCTACCCTCGCTTTGCAGTATTCGATCTTCAACCATTACGGGAAGGTATGAACCGTTTTTACAGATGAATGTCCTCTCATAACTGTTGTCCGATCTTACGGCAACATGAAGTTTTGTCAGGATTTCTTCCCGGGTATCTTCCTCGAAAATGAAATCCCAAATTGGTTTGCCCAGCATTTCTTCGCGGGAATATCCCAATAGATTGAGTTCAGTGGAATTTACACGAACAATGTGCCCCCTTGTATCGATCTCGTGATAACCCACCGGCGCTTCATCAAATAGCTGGCGAAATCTCTGTTCACTCTGGCGCAGGGCGGCTTCGGTTTCTCTGCGTTCGGTGATGTCAACGCCAATGCTAAGTACACCTTTTGGTGTACCGTCATCGTCGCTTAGAATGGTATCTTTCCAGTCAATCAGGCGCTGCGTTCCGTCTTTACACAGAATCGGGTCTTCGTGCGTCGATGTCTCGGGCATATTTTGCAAGATTCTTTTAAAAATTGTCGGGACGTCGGGGAAATCAAGCTCGGGTATGAATTTTTCAAACAGGTTTTTCCCTAAAACCTCTTCCTTTGTGTAGCCGGTTAGTTTTTCGGCATAATGGTTAAATGTACTAATGTCGGCATTTTCATCAACAGTCAGGATTATTGCATTTGCCGATTCAATGAGATTGTCGGAAAACTCTTTCGACAAACGCAGCGCTTCTTCTGTTTGTTTCATTGCTTCAATATTGCGAGTGACCGACAGAATGTGCTCAACACCGTTTAGCTTCATGACTTTTGCCGACATCAGACCTGTAATGATATTGCCGTTTTTCAGGCGAAATTTTGCTTCCAGGTTGTTAACAAAACCATAGTGCTGCAATCCGGAAACCAGCCGTTCCCTGTCTTGCGGGTTTTCCCAAATATTTACTTTTTTCGATGTTTTACCTATTATTTCCTGTCGTGTGTATCCACTCTGAGCCACAAATCCGTCATTAACATCAACGTAAAGGCCGTCTTCCAGACGACTGATTGTGATGGCATCGGGGCTGGCATGAAACGTCAGTCTGAAGCGTTCCTCACTTTCCTTCAGTGCTTTTTGGGTATTTATTCGTTCTGTAACATCGGTAAGAAAATTTAAAGTTGCCGGTCTATTTTTCCATGAAAACAGGACGGTATTTATTTCCACCCATTTCACATCAGCCTTTTTGCCGATAATTCTAAAAATATAACGGTCTTTTATTCCTTTACCGGATATCCTTCTTTTGTAGCGCTCAGCTACTTTGGCCATGTCCTCAGGATGAACAAAATTTAGAAAGGGTTCTTCAATTAATTCGTCTCTGGTATAATCCAGTAGTTCTATGCATTTGGGGTTAACATATTTCAAACAATTATCCTGAGCAACGAGGATTGCTTCATTGGCATGTTCCACAATCAAACGATATTTTTCTTCGCTTTCCGCCATCTGCGCGTTGCCGGTTTTTTCCGGCTTTTGTGATTTTGTTTTGTTCTTCATAAAAAGAGACTCTTTAGACAATTCCAATGCCCGATTTTTAAAATAAAGATATAGTGTTAATTTTAAAAAGGTGAGAAAAACTGCCGCTTCTGATACCTAAATTAATACCGTCGTAAAAATATAATTGCGTATTGTTTAATTGCGATGGGATCAAAAGGAGCATCAATGCAACTTGTTTTGCACACAACCAGAAATAAGTTACTTATAAAAGAATAACATCCGGAGCTTGTACCGGAACAGAACAACAGATATTGCCTGGATTTTCATTGAAAAATATTTCAAAAGACACTGTTTTTAATTGTAATCTCGCCATAAATTAACTAATTTGTTTTATGGATAATAATGAAAAAGATATTTATGCCGAGATTGTTTTTCCGATTCCGATAAATCATCCTTATACCTATATTATTCCCGAACGGTTCAAAGAAGAAGTCGTTCCCGGCGTTCGTGCGCTGGTACCCTTTGGCCCGAGAAAGACGACCGGATTTATCGTTAACCGAGTGAGTGAAACGGATGTCAAAGAACTTAAGGAGATAGAAGAAGTTCTCGATCCCATTCCCTTGTTTACTCCTGAGGTTCTGCGCCTGGCGAAGTGGATTGCCGATTATTATCTTTGCGGCTGGGGTGAAGTTCTTAAAGCCGCATTGCCTGCCGGCATTCATCTTGATTCGGAAAAAGTTATTCGTCTTGTGAGAGACAATCCACGGGAACTGTGGGAATCGTTGCAGCAACGCGCGCCAAAACAGGCCGAAATTATTCGTGCTTTGATGATAGAGAATCCGCTGTCGATGAGCAAGCTGAAACGAAAAATCGGGCCGAATCCGTATACCAGCCTGAAAAGTCTTCGTCAGGCCGGGCATGTGCGCATGGAATTATCCATGCCGAATGCCAGGGTCAGAAAAAAATACGAAATAACCGTTCTTCTGTCCGACAAAATGTCCGAGTATAAAATTCGCGAACTGGCGGATTCTGTGCGCAGCAAAGCCCCGAAGCAGGCCGCTTGCCTCGATTTCCTTCTCGCTTATCCCAATCGAATTTTTACGCGCACGGAACTGGCCAGGGAAGCCAAAGTGAGCAGCGATGTTGTAAAAGGCCTGGCTGACCGGGGAATTATTGAACTACAGCAAAACGAAGTGTGGCGTGATTATTACAGCGAGATGGATGTCAAACCTCCCAAAATATTAACGCTCAATGCAGATCAAAAAGCCGCTCTTACTGCAATCCGCAATAAACTCGATGCCCGTGAATTTGCGCCCTTTTTATTGCATGGTGTAACCGGAAGCGGCAAAACCCAGGTTTATATTGAAGCAATCCACCACGTCCTTGCGCTGGGGAGAACGGCCATTGTGCTCGTCCCGGAAATCGCGTTGACGCCGCAAATCGTCAGCCGCTTTCGTTCACATTTTGGGGAAAAAGTTGCTGTTTTTCACAGCCGTATGTCTCCGGGAGAGCGCTATGACTCATGGCGAAGAACGTGGGAGGGACGACACAAGATTGTTATCGGACCGCGCTCAGCGATTTTTGCACCCATGAAAAATATCGGTCTGATTGTTGTCGACGAAGAGCACGAGTTGTCTTATAAACAGACGGACATGACGCCACGCTATAATGCACGCGATATTGCCATCATCCGCGCTAATATCGACAAGGCAGTCGTTGTCCTCGGTTCGGCAACGCCGGCAGTAGAATCTTATTACAACGCCAAAATCGGCAAGTACAAATTGTTGAAAATGCCCCGGCGCATCGATGACGTTCCCATGCCGGAGATTCAAATCGTGGATATGAAGCGGGAGCCTAAAATTACCGGCAGGAAAGCGCCGATCATTTTTTCCCGTCTTCTTCGCCAAAAAATTGATGAAAAACTTTCCAAAGGTGAACAAATCATCATATTTCAAAACCGGCGTGGCTTTGCTACATTTCTTCAATGCAAAGCCTGTGGTTATGTGGCAAAATGTGATAATTGTGATATCACTTTGACTTATCATTTGCGCGGACATATCTTAAAATGCCATTATTGCGGCCTCACCCGCCGCGCTCCTGAAGTCTGCCCTAAATGCAGTGGCTCGGATATATTTTTTAAAGGCGTCGGTACCCAGCGGATCGAGGAGGAATTGAAAGAACTGTTTCCCGGTGTAAAGGCAATAAGAATGGATTTGGATACTACGCGCGGCAAAAGAGCGCACGACAAAATTTTGTCACAGTTTGGTAAAGGCGAGTATCAGATTTTGCTGGGAACGCAAATGGTGGCCAAAGGCCTCGACTTTCCCAACGTCACCCTTGTGGGCGTGATTTCTGCGGATACGGAACTTTTTTTCCCGGATTTTCGTGCAGGTGAACGAACCTTTCAACTCTTGACACAGGTTTCCGGCCGTTCCGGCAGAAAAGACAAACTCGGTGAGGTTATTATTCAAACTTTTAGTCATGATCATTACAGCCTTTACTATACCAAAAAGCACGATTATGAAAGTTTTTTCAATACCGAAATGAGTGACCGCCGTGACCTGGGTTATCCTCCTTACAGCCGCATCATTAACATTCTTTTTAAAGGCGAAAACGAAGATTCGGTGATCCGGGTTGCCGAGGGAATTGCCGGACTTGTTCCCAAAGAACACGATTTTAAGATGCTTGGTCCTGCACCTGCGCCAATCTCAAAAATTCAGGGAAACTATCGCTGGCAAATATTGTTTATGAGTTTAAAACACCAGGATGCCGGCAGCAAGCGCATGAAAACAGCCATTCGCACTGCACTGTCTGAATTCAAGAAAAAACATCGCAGCAAAAAAGTGACACTGTCGATAGATGTTGATCCGGTCTCAATTTTGTAATATTTTCGTTCTGAAATTGGAAAATGTTTTGTAAATTAAAATAAGAACGGGAGATTCACTAAACGAAAAACGAAAATTCAATGAAAGTCAAGGAACAACTTGCCATACAATATGGCGTTGATAGTATCCTTTTAAAGAAATCATATTTGGATAAACTAACCGAGTTGCTTCAAAGTGACCTCGATTTTCATAATCAGCGCAGCAATTATTCTTCTCACAATTTACATTCCTTCCCGGCAAAATTTCCACCGCAGCTACCGAAAAAGTTTATTTTGGAACTGACAACACCTCAGGATATAGTTTTAGATCCAATGGCAGGTTCCGGCACTACTGTGCTGGAAGCTTTTTTAGCAAACAGGAAAGGAATAGGATTTGATATTGACCCTCTTGCAATAAAACTTGCCATAATAAAAACGACTATTTTTAATCGAAAAAAACTTGTAGAATACGCGCGATTAATTTACTCCAAAGCACAAAACGAAATCGAGTACAAATCGGAATATCTCGATAAAGTTTTAAAATCACATTTTGACTCCAGGACAGCTCAATTTATAGATTATTGGTTCTTGCCGGAAGTACAGCGGGAATTAATTGCCTTGTTGAATCAAATTGTAAAAATTAAAGATGAGAAAATCAGATCCTTTTTTGAAGTGATTTTTTCATCAATAATTATTACCAAAACCGGGGGTGTTTCGCTTGCCCTTGATCTGGCACATACTCGTCCGCACCGTGCGAAAATTATATTTGACAAAAAGCATAAACTTTTGTTTGGAGAAGAATATCTTGATCAAAATAAAAGAAGAGATTATGTAACAAAAACGTTCAGATCTCCTTTAGAGGAATTTGAGAAAAAATTCCATACAAGTATAAATGGCTTGTTGGAATATGACCCTGCTAGAATAGATCCGGAAATACGATTTTGCGATTCGCAGCAACTGCAACTTCCCGACTGCTCAGTAGACTTGATCGTCACATCTCCTCCCTATGCTTCAAATGCTATCGACTATATGCGTGCACATAAATTTTCATTGGTCTGGCTTGGTTATCAAGTTGATAATTTAACGCTGAAACGAAAAGCTTATATTGGAGGAGAACTTGTTTCAAACTTTTTATTTGAAGAATTACCTGATTTTTCAAAAGAAAAAGTTAGACTTGTTTCAGGCATCGATCGGAAGCGCGGCAATGTACTAAAAAGATATTATTCTGAAATGACGAGAGCATTGAAGGAAATGTATCGTGTCCTGAGGCCGGGTAAAGCTGCTATTGTTGTTGTTGGAAGTTCAATTATGCGAGGAATCGACACAGAAACGCATAAATGTTTGGCTGAAATTGGCGAGAATCTCGGTTTTATTGTCCCTCGCATTGGTGTACGAAAATTAGATAGAAATAAAAGAATGCTTCCTGCTGGAATGACAACCGATTTAAATTCGCAAATTCAGCAAAGAATGCATGAAGAATATGTCATTGGTTTTTATAAGGCATCAGAACCTGGACCGCGGGGCATTTTATGACAATCTCGGAATTAAGAAAGAAATATCATGAGCAGATTTGCCAGGATCTTTTAAGAGTGAAAAAAAGAAACAACAAAGAAGATTATCCAAACAATGCTGATGGTGATAGTAATATTAGCGTAAAAATAGCCTGGGAAATTTTAAATCAAATTTGTGCACATCCAAAAAGTGAAAACCTCTCAGGACAAAGAGCGGGAAAAGTATTTGAAAGAATAACAAAAAACTTTATTCATGACTCGTTTAATTTGTTACGGCATTTACGGCCCGGGAAATGGCACTATTTTCTTGAAACTGAAATTTCTAATTTTGAGCAGTATCGGGATTTGGCTGAAATTGAAACGCTTTTAATAGAAAACAAAAAACTTGCCACAACGCTGGGGCAAGATTATATTATAAAACCGGATATCCTAGTCAGCAGAGAACCGGTATCAGACAATGAGATAAATCAAGTCGATAAAATTGTTGAACCATCAAGCTCTGTTGCCGGTTTGACACCCTTGCGGAATTCCAACAGTATATCTCCTAAACAAATGCTTCATGCCAGTATTTCCTGTAAATGGACTTTAAGAAGTGACAGGGCGCAGAATGTTAGAACGGAAGCATTGAATTTGATCCGAAATCGTAAAGGGAAATTGCCACATATCTTGGCCGTTACAGCCGAACCTACTTTGACAAGAATTGCCAGCCTTGCTTTGGGCACCGGAGACATTGACTGTGTTTATCATTTTGCCCTGGAAGAGTTGAAAAATGCTATTGTAAAAATAAACGATGAGAGTCAAATTGATATGCTCAACATTTTAGTTGAGGGAAAAAGGCTGCGCGACATTAGTGATTTACCTTTTGATTTGGCCATTTGAGTAAATATTATGAAAAATCAATTCAAAGAATTTATGCGAGTCTTGCAAGCGTTCGAGAAACAAAAGGTGAATTATGTGCTCATCGGTGGCGTTGCTATGATTCTTTATGGAATGGAAAGATTAACCAGAGATGTTGATGTTTTTGTTGAAATGATTCCTGAGAACATTGAAAGGCTTCGGAAAGCATTGAACTCCATATATAAAGATGCTTCGATAAATGAAATTTCAATGCAGGAGTTGGATCAATATTCCGTCATTCGATACGGTACGCCCAATGGTTTTAATATTGATATGATGTCCAGAATTGGTGAAGCTGTTTCTTTTAATGATTTAGAATATGAAACGGTGGAATATAAAGGTACTAAAATCAGAATTGCAACGCCGGAAACCTTATTTAATCTTAAAAAGGATACCGTCCGACAGAAAGATAAAGTTGATGCATTTTTTCTCAATGAGCTTATTAAAAAGAAGGATCATCAGTAAATGCCAATTCATAAATACAAAACTTTTGCCGAGGCGGAACAGGCGCTGTGGAATTTTCATCCTGATGATGCATATTACAGCAGGTTGGAGGAGCTTTGGGATTTCGCCGACAGATTGTGTCCCATTCATTATCCCAGAGGTATTTTTAAATTCCGCACCATTGAAGAGGCGAACAAACATCGGGAAGAATTTGAATTGGAACATGCGCTAAAAATGCTTGCTGAAAGAAAATCCAAACAGAAAAAGTAACACGGGCATTATGATCGGGCAAAGGGTTTTCTGGATTAATCGGTCGTTTATTATTGTTAGGATTGATTGCCTTTCGAACTGATAGTTGTTTTATTAACCGAGGAAAAAATGGAAAAAGAAAAATTGCTGGAAATGTTTAAAATGATGCTGCTGATCCGCCGTTTTGAGGAACGTTCCGCGCAAATGTACGGTATGCAAAAGATCGGTGGTTTTTGCCACTTGTACATTGGCCAGGAAGCTGTTGGTGTAGGAACTGTTGCTGCGCTTCGTCCGGATGATTATCTGATCTCCGCCTATCGCGACCACGGTCATATCCTTGCCAAGGGGACAGACCCGAATCCGGTTATGGCCGAGTTGTTCGGCAAGGCCACCGGCGTTTCCAAAGGAAAAGGCGGTTCGATGCACATGTTTGATGTGGAGCGACGATTTATGGGGGGGCATGGGATCGTTGCCGGACAAATTCCTCTGGCAACCGGTTTTGGTTTTGCTGTCAAGTATAAAAAAGAGGACCAGGTTGTTGTTGTTTCTTTTGGTGAAGGTGCTGTGCACCAGGGAGCCTTTCATGAATCTTTGAACCTCGCCAAATTGTGGAACCTGCCGGTCATTTATCTTATCGAAAATAACCGCTACGGAATGGGTACGCCGCTGGAAAGAGCTTCGGCTGTTTGGGACCTGTCGCAAAAAGCAGAATCTTATGGCATGCCCCACGCCACAGTGGACGGCATGGATATTTTGGCTGTTCACGATGTCATGAAAAAAGCCGTCGACCGGGCACGTAATGAAAGCGAACCAACGCTGGTCGAAGCCCGCACCTACCGTTTCCGCGGCCATTCCATGTCCGATCCGGTGCATTCACATTACCGCACAAAAGAAGAAGTGGAGGAACAAAAGAAACAGGATCCTATTCTTTTGTTTAAACAGAAATTATTTAAAGATAAAATCCTGACCGATGAAATGATCAAAGAAATGGAGCAGGAAATTAAGAAAACGGTAATGGATGCCGTCAATTTTGCTGAAAGCAGTCCGGAGCCGTCTCTGGAGACTTTGTTTGAAGATATCTATGCTTAATAATAAAGAGAGAAGAAAAAAATGTCGGAAATAACTTTTAGAGAAGCATTGAACCAGGCCATGGCCGAAGAAATGGAGCGCGATCCCAATGTCTATTTGATGGGGGAGGAAGTTGGTTATTACCAGGGTGCCTACAAAATCAGCCAGGGGCTGATGGAACGATTCGGAACAGAACGTGTGATCGACACACCCATTACGGAACTGGGGTTTGCCGGAATCGGCGTTGGGTCGGCAATGGTTGGGCTGCGCCCGATCATCGAAATGATGACTTTTAATTTTTCAATGTTAGCCCTGGATCAAATCATCAACAATGCGGCCAAGCTGCGCTACATGTCCGGCGGTGCGTTTAAAATACCCATCGTTTTTCGCGGGCCCGGCGGAGCAGCCCATCAATTGGCAGCGCAACATTCACAATGCCTTGATCCGTGGTTTTGCAATGTACCCGGCCTGATCGTTATGGCGCCCAGTATGCCGGCGGATGCCAAGGGGATGCTCAAAACAGCCATCCGCGATGATAATCCTGTAATCTTTATCGAGAGTGAAGTGGCTTACGGTTACAAAGGGAAAGTGCCGGAGGGCGAGCACCTTGTACCCATCGGCGTCGGCGATATTAAACGCGAGGGCAAAGATGTTACTATCGTCGCCTGGTCAAAAATGATTCATGTGGCATTGGAAGCCGCCAATGTTTTGGCTCAGGAGGGCATCGAGGCGGAAGTCATTGATCCGAGGACCTTGCGTCCTTTAGATGAGCAGATTCTCATTACTTCGGTTGAAAAAACCAATCGTTGCGTCATTGTCGAGGAAGGCTGGCCTTATGCGAGCGTGGGGTCTGAAATTGCGCATCGAATTACTTTAAACGCTTTTGATGCTTTGGATGCGCCGGTGATCAAGGTCAGCGGTGAAGACGTCCCTATGCCTTATGCTGCGAATCTGGAAAAAGCAGTGATTCCCAACGCGCAAAAAGTTGTCGCTGCTGCAAAAAAAGTACTTTACATTTAAACGAGGAGAATATGGCTACAAAAATAATAATGCCCAAATTGAGCGATACGATGGAAGAGGGCGTACTCCTCAAGTGGTTGAAAAAAGAAGGTGAACTCATCGAGGCAGGTGAAGTTATCGCCGAGGCGGAAAGTGACAAAGCGACCATGGAGTTGGAAGCTTTTGATGCGGGGATATTAAAAAAAATTATCGTGCCCGAAGGCGGCAAAGTACCTGTTGGCGGAACCCTCGCTCTCATTGCCGAAGCGGACGAAGATATTTCCGACCTTCTTGAAGAAGTGGAAAAAACACCTCAGCCAAAAGTTGAAAAAGAACAGGTTCTTCCTGCTGTGCAAGGGGAAATTCACGCCGCTCCGGTGATTGATAAAACGCCGGCGGATGTTATTATAACATCCGATACCGTCAGAATAAAAGCATCCCCGCTGGCGCGAAAACTGGCGAGCGAGCACAACATTGATTTGCGCAAAATCACTTCTTCAGGAACCGGCGGCCGCATCATTAAGCGGGATGTGATGAATAACATCGCAAAGGCGACGGAAACTTCGGCAGCCGCACCAATGGCCGGCGAAGAAATCAGCCTGAACACAATGCGCAGCACCATAGCCACCCGGATGACTGCAAGCAAAACAACCGTTCCTCACTTTTATCTTACCATGCAAGTGAACATGAACAATGCCGTGGAATTTCGTACGTCTCTGAATAAAGTGCAAAAGGATGTGAAAATCAGTTACAACGATATGATCATCAAGGCGTGCGCGCTGGCGTTAAAAAAACATCCGTATGTGAATGGTTCTTTTCAGGGCGATAAAATCGTTCTCCATGATCGCGTTGATGTGGGAGTTGCCGTTGCTCTCGATGATGGCTTGATTACGCCTGTTGTTCGTAATGCGGATCAAAAGAGCCTGGGACAAATGGCTTTGGAAATCCGTGATCTGGCCAGGCGGGCAAAAAAACGCAAGCTCCTGCCGCAAGATTATACGAACGGAACATTTACGATAAGTAATCTGGGAATGTACGAGATTGATGAATTCTCGGCAATCATTAACGCCCCGGAAGCAGCTATTCTGGCTGTGGGTGGTGTGATGCAGGTTCCGGTAGTAGAGGATGGAGAAATTGTTGTCGGCCATCGTATGAAAGTAACGCTCTCCTGTGATCACCGCATCGTCGATGGTGCAACAGGAGCTTTATTTTTGAAAGAAATTAAAAGATTATTAGAAAATCCCCTCGGGCTTATGCTATGATAATTTGGGTATTTTCCCATCCTTGTTAAGGATTAAAATGTAACAAATGCTTGTCATTGCGAGCAGTGAGGAACGAACCCCGAGTTATCGGGAAAGCAATCACATAGCCGCCTGTAAAGCAAGAGATTGCTTCGCTCCACTCCGTTTCGCTCGCAATGACATGACTAAAAAAGTATTGTTACAAACTAACTCCCCAAAAAATATAAATGTTAAAAAAGGAGATGTTTGATGAAAAAAGTTGTTTTCGCTTTGATAATTGTTACTCTTTTTCTGGGATGCCAGACGAAAAAAGACACTGCACAACAAAAAAGTAATACAGATGGATGGATCAGTCTTTTCGATGGAAAAACCCTTGACGGCTGGAAGGCCAGCGAAACTCCGGGAACTTTTACGGTTAAGGACGGAATGATTGTTGTTCATGGAAAACGAAGCCATTTGTTTTACGTGGGTCCTGTGCACAATCATAATTTCAAAAACTTTGAATTTAAAGCGGATGTGATGACTACCCCTGGCTCCAATTCCGGAATTTATTTTCATACGGAATATCAACAGGATGGATGGCCGAAGAAAGGTTATGAATCTCAGATAAATAACAGTCACTCCGACTGGAAAAGAACAAGCGGTTTGTACGATGTTGTAAATATCAAAGACGCGCCCGCCAAAGATAACGAATGGTTCACCCAGCACATCATTGTCCAGGGAAAACACATCATTGTGCAGACGAACGGCAAAACAATCGTCGATTATACCGAACCGGAAAATGTCGTTCGCAAGGATTGGCCGGGCCGCAAATTATCCAGCGGCACTTTCGCGCTGCAGGGACACGATCCCAAAAGTATTGTTTATTATAAAAACATTATGGTCAAACCATTACCGTAGCACGATTGATTTGTAATTTGCGACGTACTTGCAGTGCGTCGCAATCGGTTTTCTACTTGTTCATCTTTCTCAATTGTCCTTTATATTTTGCCCGCATGAACAAAATTTCTTTTTCATAAACACCATTTTTAAAATCAGGAAAACAGTATTGGGACGGGATGAAATGTCCTCTGCGATAGGTTAATGTCAGGTCGGCATAAATGCCCAGGTCGAGATAAATTTTATGGGCATTATATTTTGCGGAAGCAAGGATAAATTTATCGTAATCCAGATACCCCGGGTCGATATTTACTTTTCGGTGACCACCTACGGCCAGTTGTTCTTCAATTTCGTTACAATCTATTTTTATCTGTGCCAATTGTTTTGGGTTAAGGAGGTTTTGAAAAGAGTGAAAAAGGCGATGAATCGGCGTGCCCATTTCCGGCACATAATAATCGGTTACATCGAACGGAAAAATCTTGCTCGTGTAATCGATGCGGCCAAATTTTTCTTCCAGGTTTTTACGTGCCTTTTGCAATAATCCTTCGTCGCTGTACAAAACACCGCAAATTAATTTCACCGGTGTTGGCTCAGTCGGTTTCATTAGCCGCCTTTTTTTCTTTATAAAAACCCAATTGCCGCTCCAGTTTCATGTTTTCCGTCATTGCTTCCTGTGCCTGCTCAACGATTTCCGGCGCAAAGCCAAAAATATCCTCAATAACGCTGTAATAATTTTCTTTTACTTTTCGTTTTTGCTTTCCTTCAATGGAAGTGATCTGCAAAAAATCATTGTGCATATAAATCATGCCGTCTTCCTTAACTCGTGTCAGACAAATACCGTGCATGGTGCCCTGGTAAAAAGAATCCTGCCAGTGCCGCAGATATTCATCAGAAGAAACAGGTTTATCCTGAAAACGATAGCGCCATTTCTTTTGCTGCCGGTCAAATGTATACAAATGATAATATTCATCTTTTGGATTAAAACCAAGTTCCACCCCTGTGTGCGGCGTTCGGTAAAGTCGCGGCTTGTCTGTATGGATTTCCATAGGCCGGGTGAGCAGATAGCCTGGATCGACAAGATACTTGCGTCGATTGAGAGGAACAATCAGCGCGGTGTGCACGTTAAGTCTGTGCAGAGTATGCGCCATGACCGGGTAGCACTGAAAGCCCCGAGTGGACAGTATGGCTTGCAGGTAGAATGTTAACGAAAAACACGTACCGCCGAAATGAAACGCTGCATGATCTTCAATCACTTCATCCGGCAGCCGTATGTGCGCTCCGGAAATGAAATTATTATGCAATTTCAGGATTTTGCTAATATTCTCATACGGCAAACGGGTATAATATTTTAAAATGTTTTGCAGAAGATCTGCATCGGGTCTGCCGGATTTAATGTTGAAGAAATCCAGAAACCGACCGACAGCCTCTCTGTGAGTGTACGGATCGAGAACTATTTTATTTGTATCTGTCATAATCTCTTTTGTTACTTGTATCAACATATTTAAGGTAATAATTACTATCTTGTTTTGCAAATCTTTTAGTCTGGATATTCAAATGACAGATGACCCGGTATGATAAAACGGGAATATTTCCGTAGAATATTTTTTTAAATAGAGAACAAAGAACATATTAATCAGAGGAGAAGAAATGAAAACAATCACTTTTCGGGTATTGGCCATTTTTACGCTTGTATTGCTTGCGGTACAATTTTCGTTTGCCCAGGTAAGCTGGGAGACCGTAACAACCAGCAACGGATTTTTCGGCCAAGGTGCATTTAAATCCTTTAAACAAATTTATTTGCAGGGCAATGCCCAGCGCACCGTTAGCAAGATGGAGTTTACCGGTTCGATTATGAAACATTTTAGCCCAAAGGGAATGGATTCTGAAATCACGCGCCTGGATAAAGAACTTTTCTGGCGATTTAACGACCGTAAAAAAACGTACACGGAAGCAACTTTTGCAGAATTGAAACAGATGTTTGAACAAGGTGTCAGCGAATATGAGACGCCGAAAAATATGCCTGAAAGCCGGCCGCAGGCGAATGAAGGGGAATCGGAGTACAACTGGGAAAAACCAAAAATAGAGGTCAGGAAACTTGCTGGTTCGCAAAATATAAACGGCTTTAAATGTCAACCATATGTGGTTACTGCTACCACAGTGGGAACACATAAAGCAACCGGGATCAAGGATACTTTGCTTATCGTCTCCCATGTCTGGAGCAGTAAAAAAGCAGAACAATCCATGAAAGCCGCTAAAGATTTTAACAAACGCCTGATGGAGAAACTGGGTTTTATGCGCCAGGGAGGCCGTGGTTTTGCGATGATTACAGGCCAATACATGGAACAGCTTAAAGAGTTGCAGAAACAAGTGAACAAGATCGACGGCTATCCCATCAAGACGGATATGCGAATGACAATGACCAGTCATGTCAAGAAGGCAAAGGGTGGCTCGGAAACGGGCAGTGAGGGAGAAACACCGCAAGTTGCCCTGGATGACCTAAAAAGTTCGCTCGGCAGCTTGTTCGGCAGGAAAATGAAAAAAACGGCTAAAAAGAAATCATCAGGTGCGACTGAAATTTTTCAGTCGACAAGCGTTATTAAGAGTATCAAAACAGGCAATATAAATAGCAAAATGTTTGTTGTGCCAGTCGGTTATACATTAACAAAATAATCACAAGGCGTTCATTATTCGTCTTCAACTATCACAACAGCGCAACGCTAAAAATTATATATTGCAGTCAGCAAATAGTACTGGTTCAGCTTCTTTGTTTTTGGACACTGATTTTCGCCGATGCACGCAGATAAAAAATGAATTTTATCAGTGGTAACTCGGCGTTTATCCGTGTCCAATTTTAATTTCGCTCCGCAATACGGACAAACCCTGCAATCCGCTTCAACGTTTTTTCCACAAGAAGGACGTTTTTCTTTCAAACTTGCCTCGCAATAAGGAAAAATTGCAAAAGCGTCCGGTAGTGAAAGATAATTACAATTTTTATTTGAAAAGTATATTATTTCCCTTATCTTATTTTTTAACGAATTTTGCAATTAAAACACAAGAGGTTTAATATGAAAAAACTGATTCCCTTTCTCGCTTTACTTTTTGCTTGCACCAAAGGCCCGACTGTTGAAACGATCCAGCCACCCGCTTACAATCTTTTCTGCAAAATTGATACGAGCGGTGCAAGTATTTTACCCAGCGGGCGAATGGTTACGCCCGCCGGAGAGGTCGTCCGCATTACCCACGATCCGTTCGGGATGGCGCTATCTCCCGACGGCTCTGTTGCGCTGGCCGTGCACGATAACGTGCTTACCGTCATCAAAACCGCGGAACCGAAAAATGCCGTTCGTCTTCCCAGCTACGACCGCAAGCTTCCCAATCCCTTTGAGCGCAAAGGCTCGTTTGTGGGTGCGGCGATTCGCAAAGACAATTCAATTGCTTATCTTAGCGGCGGAGACAATGGAGATATTATCGTCTTTGATATTCCCGGCTTGAAAAAAATAAAAAGAATTTCCATTAACGGCAAGAAATACAAAGACAGTTTCGTCGGTGATTTGGTGCTCTCGCTAGATGAAAAAAGCCTGTACATTCTTGACGAGTTCAATTTTCGCTTTGTTGTTTTTGATCTGCAAAAAGAGAAAATCAGCCGCAGCATTCCCGTCGGCCGTTTCCCGTTTGGCCTGGATATTTCACCGGACGGTTCCAGGGCGTACGTTGCGAATGTAGGGATTTTCGATTATCCTTTAGCGCCTGGACTCAAGCCGAACAATCTGGAAGAAA
Source organism: Actinomycetota bacterium (assembly GCA_011682565.1). GTDB lineage: Bacteria > Zhuqueibacterota > Zhuqueibacteria > Residuimicrobiales > Krinioviventaceae > Hydrothermomicrobium. Next base: position 20,238 of record JAACEJ010000005.1, read on the forward strand.
AGGGACTGGACTTTCCGCCGTATGGTTTTCCATCAAAAGAATCGGAAAAAGGTGTTGTTGTGAACGGACGCAAAATTCCCGGCCTCGGAAGTCCCGATGTTCCCGAAGCGGTTTCGGTGTGGACGATTGATTTACAGACGGATAAAGTAATTGCGAAAGAGAAAACCGGCTACCGCATGGGTGAGATGGTCAACGGCCTCGAAGTTGAGGGCGGCGCCAGTCCCAATTCCATTGCCGCCGGCGAAAAATTTGTATATGTCAGCAACGCAACAAACGACAATATCTCGGTTCTCGATGCTGCAACGGGAAAAGTCATTGCCATGATCCCCATGCCCCTGGATTCGCATATTGACGCCTACCGGGGAATGATGCCGTTTGGCCTGGCTCTCAGCCATGACGAAAGTCGATTGTATGCTGCTTTGAGCGGTTTGAACGCCGTTGCCGTCATCGAAACGGGATCAAAAAAAGTGCTCGGCTACATCCCCACCGGCTGGTTTCCAACCAAAGTGCGCGTTTCGCCGGATGATAAAACATTGTATGTTGTCACTGCGCGCGGTTACGGCGCAGGCCCGAACGGTGGAAAAGGTTTCGTCGCTCCAATTCAGGGTACCTATGTTGGGGACATTATGCTTGGTACGTTTGAAAAAATCGATTTGGGTAAAATTGATCTGGCAAAAGAGACCCGGCGCGTTCGCGACAATACATTTCGTATTGTCAAGGTGAAGGACGACGTCAAAAATCCGTTGCCTCCCGTATCCGGTTTGCGCAAGAGTCCGATTAAACACATTGTTTACATCACAAAGGAAAATCGTACTTATGATGAAGTCTTTGGCCAGGTGAAAAATGCGCATGGCGATCCTACGCTGGCCCGGTATGGCGCTGATGTAAGCTTTGAAAATCGCAGTGGTTCGCAGTCTGTGGAAAACGCGACAGTAATGCCGAACCATTTGAAACTTGTCAAAGAATTTGCGATGAGCGATAATTTCTACTGCGATTCCGATGCTTCGGTGCACGGACATCGCTGGATGGTCGGGACCTATCCTAACGAATGGGTGGAGATCAACAGTTCGATGCGCGAGACGCGTAAGATATTCAGTTCGGCGCCCGGGCGGAAATACGTTGCCGGCAGTTCCGGCGCGGTTTATCCTGAAGACTATAATGAAGCCGGCGGAATGTGGGAACACCTGGCGCGCAACGGCGTGGATTTTTTCAACTTTGGTCTTGGTTTTGAATTTTCTGCGGCGGCTGAAGAACAATGGCACAAATTCACAGGTTTAAAACTGGCCGTCATGTTTCCCATGCCCGAACCCCTTTTTAAGCGTACATCGCGAATCTATGCTACATTTAATACCAGCGTTCCGGATCAGTTCCGCATGGATATGTTTGAAAAAGAACTGAAGGACAGGTGGCTCTCCGGCAAGGAAAAGTTCCCGCCGCTCATTACTATGATGATTCCTAACGATCATGGCGCCGGTGAACGACCCGGCGACGGTTATCCGTTTCGCGAATCCTATATGGCGGATAACGATCTTGCCGTCGGACGGGTCATTCAGACCCTTAGCCATACCCCGTGGTGGAAGGACATGCTCATTATCATTACCGAGGACGATGCCCAGGACGGTCGCGACCACATCGATGCCCATCGCTCCATCCTGATGATGATCAGTCCCTGGATAAAGCGGGGTTATGTCTCGCACACTCACGCCAATTTTGGCGCTATTCTTAAAACAATCTACCAAATCCTGGATATGCCGCCGCTCAACCAGTTCGATGCCGGAGCGAGTTTGCTGCAGGACTTTTTTACCGACAAACCGGATTTGACGCCATACAAGGCCGTGATGGTGGACAAGAGCGTCTTTGATCCGCAAAAAGCACTCGATCCTTATGATGTCAACTTTCGCTGGGAGTCGCTCAAAGAATCGCCGGAAATAGATAACGAAAAGGATTTTCGCAAGAGTCTTGAAGAACAATCAAAAAAGTAATAGTAACTATCGGAAAGTACTTGATGAAAGTACTGGAAACAAATTCCAACTTTGAACGCGAACCACTCGTTCGTCCGTTTGGATTCAAGGGCGGATATATGCACGAAAGCTGGCAAACTGCGGCCTATCTGCAAAATGATTCGGGAGAGCACGGAATCGGTTTGGGAACACAGAGCGTCCTCTGGTCCGATGCGGCTGTCTTTACGCAATATTCGGAAAGCGGCGGCAATGCCCTGATGTACGCCATGCTCGAACACGGTCTTCAGCTTGTTAAAAATCAAACGTTCGATTCGCCCACAAGTTTGCTGGATGAAATATGGCCAAAAGTTTTACAGTATGGAAAAACCATTACAAACAATTCACGTTTGCGCGAAACTTTTGCCCTCAACGCACTAGTGGCCCTCGACAATGCCGCCTGGCTTTTGTACGCCAAAGAAAAAGGAATATCAAATTTCGATGATCTCATCCCGGAAAAATATAAACCCGCTCTCTCGCATCGTCATCATAAAATAGCAAGCATTCCACTCATGTCCTATAATATTCCGATTGAAGAGATAAAAAGAGCAGTGGAAGACGGATACTTTTTTATGAAAATAAAAATCGGCAGTCCGGGAGATGCGCAGCAAATGCTGGAATGGGATAAAGCGCGCATCGAAGCGATTCATAAGGCCATCGGTGGTGCCGAAACACCCTATACGAAGAACGGCAAGCTGCCCTATTATTTTGACGCCAACGGTCGCTATCCGGATAAAGAAACCTTGCGGCGCTTTCTGGATCACTGCAAAAAAATCGGCGCCTTTGAGCAAATTGCTATTGTCGAAGAACCCTTTCCCGAAGAATATGAAGAAAATGTCGATGACCTCGGTGTTCGCATCGCAGCCGACGAAAGTGCACACACCGACAAAGATGCTCTTAAAAGAATTCAGATGGGCTACGGCGCAATTGCGCTGAAAGCGATTGCCAAAACTTTAAGTATGACGCTGAAAATTGCTAAAACGGCTCATGAAAATGATGTCCCGTGTTTTTGCGCAGACCTTACCGTCAATCCCATTTTAGTGGAATGGAACAAAAACGTTGCCGCGCGTCTTGCACCAATTCCGGGACTGGAAACCGGCCTTTTGGAAACCAACGGCCATCAAAATTATCGCAACTGGAAGACGATGCGCAGCTATCATCCTTTTCCGCAGGCAAAATGGACAAAGACGCGAAAAGGTGTGTTTGAATTGGATGCGGATTATTACGAAAAAAGCGGCGGCATTTTCAGGGCATCAACACATTACGAGAAAATGTTCGAGTAGGGGAGAGGACGAATAACCAGAGCACTTTTAATCTTATCAATCAGGAGGAGTATGAAAATGAAGAAACTTATTGGACTGTTGGCTGTTTTATCATTAATATTTGCCTGTTCCAAGGCGGATTTACAACGGGAAATTATTTCAACATCTGAGGCCCCGGCAGCGATTGGACCGTATTCTCAGGCAGTCAAAGTCGGTAATATGCTTTATCTGTCCGGCCAAATTGCTATCGATCCGGCGACAAGCCAGTTTGTAACGGGCGGCATCACCGAGCAAACGCAGCAGGTTTTGAAAAACTCGAGTGCGGTTTTAAAAGCCGCGGGATTTTCTATAAATGATGTCGTACAGTGCCAGGTTTTTTTAAAAGACCTGAATGATTACGGCGCGTTGAATAATGTTTACAAAACGTACTTTAAGGAAAACCTGCCGGCGCGGGCAGTGGTGCAGGCAGCGCGCATTCCCAAAGATGCACTGGTGGAGATTATGATGGTGGCGGTTAAGACGAAATGAGTTCTTGATTTTAAAAAGTTGTGATGTGTCATTCCAGTCGCCTGTCGGCTAAGATGCAGTTTTCAAAGATCGCTTCATTCCCCGCGATGACGCGCTTTTCGACTATTTACGAATTGCTCATCAAGTCAAGCATTAACCGCAAATAACCGGCTGGGAAAAGGCGCAGAGCGAAGCGGCGCGCCTTTTCCCAGTCCGAGTTAATTTGCATTGTTATATGGCGGCCTCTATTGTTAGGGTCCTAAAAATCGAATTCGATATTAATGCCGTCTTTTTTCTTATCGTAATAAATTATATCAATATCGATTTGTTCATTCAGCATATTTTTTGTTTTATAAGTAATAGGCTTTATAGATACTTCTTTATCGCCAATATATCCATCAATACCATTTGATTCTTCTTCAGGTATTGCTAAACGATATGATTCATTTTTTAGTGATGCGACTTTTTTCAGTATGCTTTCTTGAAATCGCAATCCAATAAAAGTTTTATTTAACACTAAATCTTTTACCCATTTTTCCACCATATGTTTATCGATAAGTCCTATTGCCTTTTGTAGATTTAAAACCATCGAATATATTTTTTCTGTAGCATCTTTGATTGCAGTTGGCTTTTTATTTTGATACCAGACAGCCCAATCTTCATAGCGATTACCTTCAAACTCTTGAATTAAATCTGACATCTGTCCAACAACTTTTGGCCTAGTCCCTTGTGCATTTTGATTCGATAAATTTATTAGCTGTGTTGTATATTTAGGAAATTCATTAACTTTACCGGCAATATCAGATACTAATTCTGCATTTTTAATTTTCAGTTTCATAATAATTCAATTCCTTTGTTGACTTTCTGTATAGCCATATAACATCATAATAGACTGTCAATTTTTGCAATAAAATTTTCTGTTTCCTTGCTAAATGATTTTATCCATTCTAAAAAGATCTTCATAATCACTTTGCTGTCGATATTCAAACAGGGAATTATAAAGTTTTCCCAGGTTCTTGGGGATTACTCCAGGATTAATAAAATGTTTGTTAAATAATGCCCTGACACCGGAATGCTTTGAAGAAGAAAGATTGTTTTTGAGAAGCAATGCATTCACAGCATAAAAACACGCATAATAGAACGGTTGACACATGTATTCCAGTGATTCATTTCAGCCATTGTCTTCGCCTCTTCTAAACTATTCATAATAGGGTTCCCTCTTTCATTACATTCTGGTGAAAAGGCATTGCTTTCATCATCGGAAGGTTCCATTCGTTTTTGCTATGAATAACAGAGTTTATTACCTGATCTGACTCCCATTCAATTTCATAGAGACTGTAGCGGATTTCCAGTTTTTCTTTTTCAGACACTTGACGATCTAGTAGAATAAGAAAATCCCAATCAGATTCTTTTCCGGCATCTCCACGTGCACGTGAACCAAAGAGGTAAATTTGTGCATTTGGATAGGTATGCTTTATCTGTTTTTTAATTTTTTTGATTAAATCTACTCTTACCATTTTACATTGCTTTGTCGGTTTAATGAGATAGCTGAAAAACATCATTTGATGCAACGAAATCCCGAGTATTGCAACTGGATTTTTTTTAATAGACTGATATATTCCGTGTGATCAGGATATTATGTTTTGTAGGTTTTTTCAACACTCGTTGAGAAAAATATCTACAAAATATGAATTTTGCAAGAGTTTATTTTATCGACTCAAAATAAAGAGCGCACTAATAATGCTCAGACCAGTCGCAAAATGGGATAGCAATGGAATGAAAAGTCCATTAAACTTTTTTGCAATAAGGCGCCAAACCCAGGCAGTAATGACCAGTACTAAAAACGAAAGAATTACAAAAACCGGCTTTACAAACAGCACGAGAACCAGGACGTGATAGCCTGCGAAAAAGATGTCCGGCCAGGCGGGGTGATTGCTCGTGTTTGCGAAAAGTCCTCGCCAAAAGGTTTCCTCAAACAAGGGCGTGCTGATAGCATAATAAATACAAAAAATAAGCAGTGATTTGCCATGTAATCCCAGTTGGGCTAATTTTACCTGCAATGAAGAATCGTTTGATTGCATCATTGGCCACGCGAAATAAATTGCCGGACCTGAGAGAAAGCCGATTAGGGTCAGCAAAAACGCGAGCCGGGAATTCCAGCCTTTGAAAAGTATCCTCAGGGAAAACTGTTTCCAATGCAAGAGGAGCATCGTCAATATCAGAAAATGATAGCAGAGGATGGCAAACCAGGCGCTGTGAAGAACGTAAAGGCCTGTTCCTACCGCTACAAAAGGGAGCAGGTAAGCAATATGTCTCAACGGGTTTAATCTTTCATTAGATGCTATTGTAATTGCTGCATCCTCTTTACTAAAAGTTCCTCTACTGCTCTTATATCTTCGTCCGACAAGTGCCAGTCTCCCGCCGGGACAATTTCGTCCACTTGCTGTGGATGGCGGCCGCCGACTATGGCTGCTGTAACTTCTGAGCGACGCAGCACCCAGGCGATGGCAAGTTGCGACATTGTTTTACCGTTTCGTCGTGCAATTTCTTCGAGTTTGTTAACAAGCTGCAAATTGATTGAAAGCTCCGGCTCATAAAAATGAGGATCACGCGTTCTGTGGTCTTCCGGAGAGAGATTCTGAACCCGTTCTTTTGTGAATTTCCCTGTCAGCAACCCTTTGTACATCGGGCTGTAACAAATGACGCCAATTTTATGTTTTCCGCAAAATGGCAATAACTCAATTTCAGCATCCCTTACCAACATGCTGTAAGGAGGCTGAAGCGAGGCGACCGGGTGTATAGGAAGAATGCGTTTCAATTGATCAAGCGTGAAATTTGATACACCGCCGTACCGGACTTTGCCTTCTTTTATCAATTCGGCTATGGCGCTCCAACCTTCCTCAATGTCCTCATCCGGCTTGTTCCAGTGAATCTGATAAAGATCGATAACATCCACTTGCAGTCGGCGAAGACTCGCCTCAACCTCGCGGCGAATTCCTTCCCGTTTGAGATTAAACCCCAGGTTCCG
>JAACEJ010000593.1 GCA_011682565.1 Actinomycetota bacterium
TATGATTCACAAGTTGAATACCGGCGATAAAATTGGTATCCGGGGTCCGTTTGGCGAGGGATGTTATCCGGCGGAACAGGCCCGCGGAAAGGACCTTGTTTTTATCTGCGGCGGTATTGGATTAGTGCCTCAAAGGTCGTTCATAAATTATGTGCTTGATAACAGAAGTGATTACGGGAACATCACGGTGCTTTTGGGTACTAAAAACGAAGCTCAGCGTTTTTATCGCCGCGAATTGCAGGAATGGTCAGACAGAGAGGATATTCATCTCCTTGAGACCGTTGACGAGGCAAACGGCGACTGGCAGGGAAATGTCGGCGTGGTAACGGCATTAATTCCAAAAATAGAATCAGACTGGGCATCTTCACTTGTTTTTATATGCGGTCCGCCCATTATGTATAAGTTCGTTATTCTGGCTCTTGCTGATTATGGTATGAGCAGTAAGGATATATTTGTAAATCTTGAACGCAGGATGAAATGCGGCGTCGGCAAGTGCGGCCACTGCCAGATTAACCAATATTATGTGTGTATGGATGGGCCGGTATTTCGTTATTCAGAATTAAATATTGCGCCGGAGGCTATTTAAAATGAGTAAACCCAAAGTAGCGATTTTTGACTTTGCGTGCTGTGAAGGATGTCAGCTTCAGATTGTAAATCTCGAAGAAGAAATACTTGATTTGATCGGAGCCGTTGACGTCGTCGAGTGGCGGGAAGCTATGAGCGAAAAGAGTCACGAATACGATATTGCCATAATCGAGGGTTCAATAACAAGACCCGAAGATAAGGAAAGGCTTCTGCTTATCAGGAGCCGGGCAAAAATATTGATTGCCATCGGAGCATGTGCCGTTATCGGAGGCATCAACAAGCTCAAGAATAATTTTGATCTTGATGATGTCAGGAGATGTGTGTACGGCGATGACGCGTCCAGGCCTCATCTGCATACGGAGACGACTATGGCTGTCGATGAGGTTGTGGAAGTGGATTATAAGATATACGGCTGTCCCGTAGAGGCCAAAGAGTTTGCCACGATTATCAGGGCACTGTTGATTGGTAAAAAACCTGAAATACCCGAATATCCCGTTTGTGTGGAATGTAAGGCAAAAGGCAACCCATGTCTCTGGGAATATGACCAACTTTGCCTTGGCCCGATCATACGTGCGGGATGCGAGGCAAGATGTCCCTCCGCAGGGGCACGGTGTATCGGTTGCCGTGGATATGTCGATAATCCAAATGTTGATGCGGCGAAAGATGTTATAGAAAAATACGGTTTGAATATTGACGACCTTCAAAGCAAAATGATTCTTTTTGGAAGCAAACAAGGTGTTAAATTATGAGTAAGACCATAAACATTAACGTAGAACACATGACACGTGTCGAGGGACACGGCAATATTGTAGTCAATGCCACCGACGGCAAAGTCGAAAAAGTTGAATGGCAGGTGCCTGAAGCTCCACGATTTTTCGAGGCGATGATTAGAGGCAGAAGCTATGAGGATATACAACTGATTGTCAGCAGAATATGCGGCATCTGTTCGATATCACACTCACTTGCAGCGATAAAGTCTGTGGAAAACGCGCTCGGCATAGAGGTCTCGGAGCAGACTGATAAAATCAGAAGACTGATGCACTATTCGGAACAGCTTCAAAGCCATGTGCTGCATGTGGGCTACCTCGTTGCGCCTGATCTCTTCGGCGTAAAATCCGTTGTACCTCTCGCAGGAACGGCAAAAGAGGCGGTTTTGACCATCGTAAAAGCTCATCGAATTGCCAACGAATGGTCCGAGATGCTTGGCGGCAGGATAACGCATCCGGTTACAATCACGCCGGGCGGATTTACCAGGCTGCCGTCCGAACAGCAATTAACACAACTCAGGGAAACACTGACAAATATTGTCCCCGACCTGATGACAATAGTCGATGTTGTGTTAAGTGTCGCCGGACAGGTGCCGGATTTTTCAAGAGAAACCGAATATGTTTCGCTGCGTGAAGAAGATTTCTACTCCTTTTATAACGGTAAAATCGTTTCGACGGACGGACACACCGAGGATGTTTGTAACTGGGAATCGGTCGCCAATGAATACGTAAACGACCAGTCAACATCAAAGTGGGCTAAATGGCATCGTGATTCGTATGCGACCGGGGCTTTGGCAAGATTCAACAATAACTACGAACAGCTCGCGGATGTCGCAAAAGATATCGCCAAAAAGTTTGGCCTCGAAAAGGGATGCTGCAATCCTTATATGAACTCAATAGCTCAGCTTGCGGAATGCGGCGAGATTGTTATCAGTTCTCTTGGAATTATTGACAGTCTGCTCAGTGCCGGAATCAAACAGGAAAAATTTGACCCGAAACCGAAAAAGGCCGGTCATGGCGACGCCGCTGTCGAAGCTCCGCGCGGCATACTTTTTCATTCTTATGATTTTGATGAAAACGGGATATGTCTTGGCGGCAATCTGTGCATACCTACAACCCAGAACCATGCAAATATTCAACTGGACTTTGAAAAAATTGTCCCTGAAATTCTCGACCAGGGTCAGGATGCTGTCAGGCAAAAACTTGAGATGCTTGTACGTTCGTATGATCCGTGCATTTCCTGCTCGACTCATATGCTCGACGTGCAGTTTATTAAATAGTGCCTGATGATATGAAAAAAGACATAGTTGTTTTAGGACTTGGAAATCCGCTGATGGCTGACGAAGCTGTCGGCGGATTTCTTGTTAATAGGCTGCTTGAAGAAAAAGATTCATATCCAAATATAGATTTTGTCGATGCCGGTACCGGCGGTATGGCAATCCTGCACCTTATCGCTGAAAGAAAAAAAGCAATCATTATCGACTGCGCTTATATGGGTAAAATACCCGGAACGATGGTGAAGTTTGGGTATCGGGAGGTCCAAAGTGTCAAAAAACTTCTCCACTATTCGCTGCATGAAGTGGATATACTAAAAGTAATAGACCTTGCGGGCCAACTAAATCAATGTCCGGACGAGATAGTGATTTTAGGCATTGAACCGGAAAAAATTGAATTTCGAGAAGGGCTAAGTCCGGCTTTGCAGAAAAAAACCAATGAATATATAGAAACAATCAAAAAAGAAATGAGATGCTGAAAAACCGTCAAAAGAACTATTTTACCTCAAAAAAACCGTGTTAATTCGTGTTTATTAGTGGCTATTTTCCCTCTGCAATCTCTGCGACCTCTGCGTTAAAAAAAACA
>JAACEJ010000594.1 GCA_011682565.1 Actinomycetota bacterium
AGCGATATCCGAGAAGTTGAAAATCCCTTATGAACGACTTATGGCTCGGGTTGAATCATTAATGGCCGATGGGGCGATTCGTCGGCTCGGAGCAAGCCTCGATTCGCGTAAGTTTGGCTATTGTAGCACGTTAACCGCTATCAGTGTCGAGGACAGCATCGTTGAGCGGGCATCTGAGATAATAGAGGGGTATCCTGAAATTACTCACAGTTATCTGCGTGGTGACCGCTTTAATATATGGTTTACCATAATCGCCTCAAGTAACGAAAGAATTGAAAACATTATTAAAGAAATTCAATCAGCACTGTCTCTCGAGAACTCAAAAATCCTTAATTTACCCATGAAACGTCTGTTTAAACTCAACGCTTGTTTCAAGGTTTTGTCCTGATGATGACGGTTTTGTCCTGTTTACATTGCCTTTCCGAAAGCTGTCTATTTCCACAAAAAATTCTCATAAATGAGAAATTGCCCTGTTTATGCCGATTCTAAGCAGTTCGAAGCTTTTATGTGAGGTTGAACAATGCGGTATGTTGTAATAGAATAAGAAGCTGTGAATTTTATTATAAGAGCCTTGTCTATATGAATGTAGTCTAAATGAATTTTAAGGGTGGTTATAACATATTGCCTCAGGGCCGGCCTGCTTCGGCAGTGAATCGGGTTCCTGAGCCAAAGCAGCTCTATCTGCCGCTACACAGCAGGCGTTTCCTGTTTAGCGACATTTGTGTTGAAGACGGTCAAACTGTGAGCGACGGTGATGTGTTAGCCAGGGACCCCGACAATTACGCGGTCCCATTACTGGCTCCGCGAGGTGGGAAGGTAAAGCTTAAGAGTGCGGAGGGCTATATTACGCTGACAGATATTCTGCCTCCCGCCGGGAAGGTTCATGTCCCTGAGAAAGATTTGCCCCATATAGTTCAGGAGATGGGTTCGGCGGGGATGAAGCGGTACAAGTTATTGTCGCTCGGAGCATGGCAGTTCTTCTATGATGCCTATACCGGCCAATTGCCGGACCCCTTGGGCACACCGCAGGCAGTGATAGTTTCTACCTTGAGCCTCGAACCTTTTGTCGCCAGGGGTGACGCACAATTGAAAAATCGCCTTTTGCAGTTTACCAGGGGTCTGGAACATTTACAGTCTCTCCTGGAATATCAGCCGATTTATTTAGCTCTTCCGGATGCTAAATCTGAGTTGGCAACGTTAGTTCGTGAGCATATACGCGGCTACGCATGGGTGAGGCTGGTGGAAATTCCTATAAAGTATCCCTATGATAATTTTAATATTCTCGCGAGGAAATTGGGGATTAAGAAAGGTGACGGCCCAATCTGGTCTGTCCGCACCGAAGGAATTCTAGCGACCGATCGTGTGCTGACGGTTTCAAAGCCATGTCTTGTCAGGATAGTTTCGATTGGTGGTTCCGGCGTAAAGATACCCGTGCATCTTAAGGTAATGACGGGGTATCCGGTCAGGGAAATTATTGACAGGTATGCCTCTTCGTCCGGGGTGAGAATAGTCGATGGCGGAATGCTTACCGGCGAGGCTGTAGCGAAAGATTCATTGGGCCTGGATACGGAGTGCAGGGGGTTGACAATTCTGCCGGAATACAAAGAAAGAGAATTTCTCGGTTTTACCAGGCCAGGCTGGGGTCGTGAGTCATATAGCGGATGTTTTTTGAGTTCTCTGCGAAAAGGTTTTTCTGAACGGCTGACAACTGCTGTACGGGGTGAAATTCGGCCGTGCGTATCATGCAATTTCTGCGAGGAAGTTTGTCCGGCCGGCATCATGCCCCATTTGCTGCATAAGTATTTGTATAGAGATTTAATTGAAGAGGTGGAACAGGCCCGTATTGACCTTTGTATTGAATGCGGCTTGTGTTCTTTTGTTTGTCCCTCGAAGATTGAACTAAGGGCTGAGTTTATCAGGGCCAAAGAACTGATTGAAAAGGAAAAAGAAGAAATAAGGCGGGAACAGGCAAAACGGCAATTGCAGGAGAACAGCAGATGAAAATGCTATTAAAGATTCTTGAGAAAGTTTCCCCTGCCTTCGAAGAAGACGGTAAGTTTTCTGCTTTCGGGCCGCTTTACAAGGCGATGGAAAATTTCTTTTTTGCGCCGTCCACAACTACTCCATCAGCCCCCTATATACGGGACCCGCTTGATATAAAACGGTTTATGTCGATGGTTATAATCGCGCTGCTGCCGGCACTTCTGGCTTCGATTTATTTTTTCGGTCTGCGAATTATAGCCATGCTGATAGTTTCTTATGCCGTCGGTGGTGCGGTGGAGGTTATATTTGCTATTGTACGCAAGGAAGAAATTAACGAGGGGTTTCTTGTTACGGGGATGATATTTCCTTTGATTTTGCCTCCGGTAACACCGTTATGGATGGTGGGTGTTGGCGTTGCGTTTGGGGTTTTTGTCGGCAAAGAAATTTTTGGTGGTACGGGCAGGAATATTTTCAATCCCGCGATTGTCGGCAGATGTTTTCTGGCCCTTGCGTATCCGGCAAATATGGCGGGCAAATACATCAGTCCCGGTGATGGTCTTCTGGGGAGGGTCTTTGAATACGTTACGCTGTCAGGAGTGGATGCGGTAAGTCAGGCCACGCCGCTGGCTTTGGCCAAGCAGGGTAATCTTACAGACCTTTCAAATATGTTTCTTGGCAGTATCGGCGGCAGTTTTGGTGAGACAAGCGCAATTGCTATTATAATTGGAGGAATTTTCCTGCTTTTGACTCGTGTATCTAATTGGCGTACTGTATCCGGTATTCTGCTTTCTTCAGCTTTAACCGCGGCGTTGCTGCATCATATTGACCCCGAAAGGTTTGCTCCTGTTTTGTGGCATTTGTGTGCGGGAGGCCTTTTGTTTGGGGCGTTTTTTATGGCGACCGATCCGGTATCCAGTCCCGCGACCAATGTGGGAAAGTGGATTTATGGCGGCATGATAGGCCTCATTACAATGCTTATACGTAATTTTACAGGGTACGTTGAGGGAGTAACTTTCGCGATATTACTTGGCAACATAACAGCGCCGATACTCGATGAGATTGTTTACAGTATTCGAATCAGGAGGTTGGCTGTTGAAGAATAATATCTACACATTGTGTTACGCGGCCATTTTAGGTACTGTTTGCGCATTTCTTCTGACGGCTGCCGCCCAGTTTACCTATCCGTATGAGCAGGCTAATGCCTCAGCCGAAAAGATGTCAAACA
>JAACEJ010000069.1 GCA_011682565.1 Actinomycetota bacterium
TCCTTGGCCAAAAGCGCTGCCGGACCGCCGAGCGAGCCAAGGTAAAAGCCGCCGTACTTTTTGCAGGAATCGGTGACAACCTGGCCACGGTTGCCCTTGGCAATCATGATCATCGAGCCGCCGGCCGCCATAAATTCATCAACATAAGGATCCATCCTTTGTGCTGTGGTCGGGCCAAAACTGCCGGATGGCATGTTCGCCGGTTTCTTGGCCGGCCCGGCATAATAAACAGGATGGCTCTTGAAATAATCGGGTAAATCACCGATTTTTCGAAGCATTTCCTGCAACCGCTGGTGCGCTGCATCTCTGGCGACGATCAATGTACCTGTCAGACTTAGCAGCGTTCCTGCCGGATATTTTGAAATTTCTGCCAGCACTTCTTTCATCGGTTTGTTAAGATCAATTTTCGCCATATAAGGTGCGGCCTGTTTTGCAACGCGTTCAAAGTATTTCTGCGGTTCATGCTCCATATCTTCAATAAAAATGCCGTCACGGGTGATTTTCGCCTTGATATTTCGATCTGCGCTGCAGCTTACACCAATACCCACGGGGCAACTCGCTGCATGGCGCGGCATGCGAATGATGCGTATATCCAGCGCCAGATATTTACCGCCAAATTGCGCGCCAATACCGCTTTCCTGAGCCAGTTTGAGAATCTTTTCCTCCCATTCAATATCCCGGAACGCGGAACCGAATTCGTTGCCCTTTGTTGGCAAATCGTCATAGAATTTTGCCGAAGCCAATTTCACTGCTTTCAGTGTCTCTTCCGCGGATGTGCCGCCAACAACAATAGCGATGTGGTAAGGAGGACATGCTGCCGTTCCCAGACTTTTAACTTTTTCGTCAATGAACTTGAGCAGATTTTCTTCGGTCAGAAGTGATTTTGATTGCTGGTAGAGAAAAGATTTGTTTGCCGAGCCACCGCCCTTGGCTATGAAGAGAAAGTTATATTCGTCACCCTCTTCGGCATAGAGATTGATTTGCGCGGGCAGGTTGGTTTTCGTGTTCGTTTCCTGCAACATAGTTAGTGGGGCAATTTGCGAGTAGCGCAAATTAAAATCCTGGTACACATTAAAAACACCCTCGGTGATCCATTTCTTATCATCTATGCCGGTCCATACCTGCTGCCCTTTAAATCCGGTAACAATAGCAGTGCCGGTATCCTGGCAAAACGGCAACACTTGCTCGGAAGAAATCACGGCGTTCCGCAGTAGCGCCGTGGCCACAAAACGCTCATTTTTCGTCGCTTCAGGGTCATCGAGAATTGCTGCTACCTGTTCAAGATGCGCCGAGCGAAGGTAAAAAGACATTTCTCGAAAGGCTTCATACGTCAATACTTTCAAAGCCTCCGGAGACACTTGAAGGATTTCCCGCCCATCAAGCTTTTTGACAGTGATGTAATTACTTGTTAACAAGCGATACTTTGTTTCATCCTTACCATGCTGCACGAGCGGCATGTAAATAAACTCTGCCATGATGAACTCCTTCCTTATTACATTTTCAAAACGCAAAACAGGAACTTGTTAAATATAACAAATATAAATCTTATGAGCAAGTGGGCATCATCAGGCACACATGTCATGCTCAATTTTAAGTGCCCGAATAACAAGCGCTGAGATCATATTTATCGAAATTATCCACCCACCATATACATCGCGGGCGATCATGTTTGGCTCTCCCCTCTCGTTGTGGTATTAAACATAAATTTGCAAATGAACATCATCAATCGGATGCTTTATTTGGATTTCATCTCCGCCGAAAGCAGTAAGTTGATTATTTATAGAATAGCTTTTTTGTGTACCTTTGGCCGCTTTTTGGATGCAAAGATACAATTTAATACTTCGGATTCTTACGACTGCTTCCATTTTTTCTATTCCCTTGAGCAGCCGCGGCCTGATATTGATTGTTTCCCATTGCAGGCGAATTCCTAAAATATGATGGATAAATAATTTCTGTACCTCGGCCCACACCCATGGGATGATTCCTGTTTGCGGACAGGGAGGAATCGGACGCGGACCGTAAAACTCAAACCATGCGCCGGAATTGGAGCCGGGAATTGAATTCAGCCAGTTTATAACGCGCCATACTTTTTCATCATCTCCAGCTTCAAAATATGCCTGGGCGATTAAAAGCGAGGCCAGCGGCCACGGTCCGGGAGAATCAGGTTCCGAACTGATATTGTAGCGGCTGTAACCGCCAAAACTCCAATTCATATTCCAGAGTTTCTCCAATTCGACCAATGTGTTTACGGCAAGCTCACTTTTGGGATCAATAAAATCCAGCACAATCGGCAACGCTGTGCTGGAATCGGGATTCAGTAGATGCTTTATATCATCGGCAAGTGGTACGCCTGAAGGTAAATTTGATCCGGCCGGCGGGAAAAGTTCTTCCTGTTCTTCGCCGTTTACTTTTCGTCTTTTTATCAAATGATCGTCTCTTACCAACGAAAATCGGCTGTCCGTCAGCATTGCCTTTTTGATACGCTTCGCGTTCCTCCCCCACTCTCTGGCTTGGTCTTCTTTGCCGATAAGACGGGCAAGACAGGCGGCACAATCAAGGCCAACAGAGACATACACCTGATAGGCCATTTCGAAGCCGTCAACTATTCCATACGCATTATGACGCTCCCAATATTCGCGGCTGTTGTGAAGCAGGCCGGAACGTGAATGCGCAAAAATCGGCGTGAGAGGGAATTTTGCCACAGCATAAATCTTGTCCCAGTGCTGTTTCACCAAATCGATATCACCCGTCCAGTCGACAAAAGTTTTCAACGCCAAAAGCAAAACGCCATTTTGATCCAGTTCGGTTTCTTCGGGTGGGCGCACCTTGCCTGAATCCACAGTGTCGCCATCTTTGGTAACAAATTTTCGCAACATACGGTCGAGGAGTGTTCCGGCTAATTCAAACTGCCCGGAAACCGTTAATCCCATGACAACATTGGCCTGATCCCGAACCCATTCGAGATTATACTGCCAAATACTGGCATCCATCAGGCCGGAATGTGAAATTGGGGCTTGCAATTGATATTTAGAACTGGTGAACAGATGATTGAGAGCGGGAGATGAAAAGTCACACAGCGGGGTATTTTGCCAATAGCGTTGCGCATGATCTGATATTGCAATTTCAGCCTCACTCGCAAAATGCAGCGATACCGATGCATTCTCAATCTGGTAGGCAACCGCAAGAGTCTGCTCGCCGTTAACCTTCAATCTACATTCCCGCTCTATAAATTGTTCTTTGATGCCGGTTCGAATGGAAACAGTTTTTTCTGCTTTGGAAAGATTTTGAACCCTGATCTCGCGGACAAGGCGAGACGTTTGCCGGTCCGGGCAGTAAAAGCGTTCGCAAACACCAAAGTCTTCCGATTGCCAAACAACTTGCACAGCAGGAATTTTTTCAATATCGATCCATGTCGCTTGCAAATCTTCCGGAAGCGCTGTGCGAATTCTTCCATCGGATATAATGCTGATCCCGGTTGCCTGCAATCCCTTTTCAGCATCGAACGTCAGTGCTCCTCGTTTTGGCGTAAAATTATCAGGATTCATTAAAAGCAGACCAAGCGGTGTTCCTTCATTGCCCGCACAAACCTGCACGGCGGCCTGAATCAAGCCATTACCCAGGAAAAAATAATTCACATCTTTTAATGTTGTTTTAACATCGGACGGTCCCTGAGTTGGGTCTTCGCTGTAAAAATGTTCATTCATTTCCATAAATTAAGCTTTCCGGCGTTCCGCCCGCAATCAGCATCGCGAGCACTCTATTGCCAATGTTTTACGAGTAGGGCAATAGTTCAGTCTCTTTATTTCTGGACGCTGATTTTCTCAGATACACGCAGATAAAAAATGAATTTAATAGTTTTTGCTTATTTGCAATTTCTTGAAATCCAACACCATTTTTTTCTTTTTATAGGTGAGCGTTAACTTTTGGCTGCCCACTTTTGCATTTAAAAACGGTCCTTCAAATAATGGCGTTTTCGTCAGATCGACAGTCTTGCCGTTTAATTTTCTGGTATTGGGAAAAGTAAATTCCATGATATCTTTGTCCAGTGTTTTGTATTTGACGGAAACGTCTCCGGGAGTCATGGCCGCCTTTGGAATATGTGTGATCAATTTATTTTTGAAATGATCAAACGACCCGATCTCATCTTTTGAGCGCACTTCAACGACATAACCGTTTTGCAGGTTATAGCTGCGCAGGCGATAATTACGCAGTTTCATTGTGCCGTCGTTGACACTTGAACTCGTTTTCGTGTTGTAGGCCTGCTTTTTTAATTCGTACTCTTTGCTCCACCGGCCCAGCTGCAATGGATACCAACCGACATACGTATCACCCGCTTTGCAAATAATCCATCCGGAATCATCAATGATTCGTTTCTCAAGATTGGCCGGGAAAAACCCATCGATGTGATTGGAGGTCGTGCCAAGGTCGATATCGTAAAGAGCAATCAGAGTATTCTTGTGTTGAAATGTCCGTTCATACGGTGAGCCCCCCGTCCATTTGTCCGGGTTGTTGTAGGTCGTCTTGGAGGCCGTGATGGCCGCCATCGAGGTTTTCACTTCTTCGGGAAAAAACATGCCGATTTCATACAACGACCAGTAAGGATGCATACCGAAAATGATAGAGTAAGGCTTCCCGTAAGTGTAGCGCACACCCCACGTGTGCTGCTGGATGGGCTGCAGAATGCCCCCCATTAACGAACCGATGCCATAATCTTTGGTTATATAATCATACTTGTAAACAGGAGGATTTCTTTGATCCCCGTACCGAATGACATTGCGAACGCGTTTTCTCTCTTTATGAATATAGGACTTGCTCCTGTCCGTTGCAATGTCATAAATAATTTCGGGTAAAGTATAATGGGTAAGCACCGGAAACAACACCCAGCCGTGTTTCAGAGGTTCACCTACACCAAAATACACATAGGCAAAAATGGAGGATGCGGACGTATGAAAGTTCATCAGATTACGTTCATAAATTCTGCTGTATCCGCCAATATATTGTTGGTCAAGATGCTCAACGGCAAAATCCGCCATAATGTAATCGGTCAGCATTTCACCCAGTTTTTTCATTTGCGGATCCTGGGCAAATTCAGCCAGCAAAGTCGTTGGCACCAGGTATTCCAGAATATAGTCCGGGGAATCAAATTCACCTTGGCCTATAGTCGTTGTAATTCTTGCCCAGTCAAAGAGGTATTCTTTGGCCTCTCGTCGATTTTCTTCAGAACTGGTGCCGCGGGCCCATTCTGATCCCGGCAGATCAGGCCATTGTTCTGACATGAGGAAAAGGCACGTATACCACATGGCCCAGTGATTCTCCGTGTCTCCGCGAGAAGGTGCATAAGTTTTCCATGCATGACGAACGGCTTTTTCCACCTCGGGCGACATTTTTCCTTTACCGTGCATATAGCAATTAACCACGGGAAACATCCAAAACATGGCTCCTTTGGGGTGTTGCAGCATTTTGATAAATGTCTTGTCTGCCCATTTAATATCTTTATTCGTAGCATATTTGGCAGCAATTGCACTATAACTTTCTCTGGATAGTGTGTCGTAATTTGAGATGAACCACGTTTTTCGTTCATGAAATTTCTTTAAATAGTGCTGGTATGTTTTGCTTTGTGCTTGTGCAAAAGGGACAGACAATAAATTTAATAGAAGAAAAAGATGAATAAATTTCATAGTCATTATTGGCTCCTAAAACGATTCAATTTTAATAGCGCTGATTAAGCCGTTTTTAACACCGGCAAATGCCCACGTTTGTCCGCCATCATCAGATCGGTAAACGCCTTTTCCCATTGTACCGGCATAAAGACGATTGCTGTTTTGGGGATCAATTGCGATGGCATGGATATCCAGAATAGGAAGGCCTTTGAAATACTGCTTCCATTTTTTCCCGCCGTCTGTGGATTTATAAACACCGGTTTGGAAACCACCGGCATAAATGACATCAGGATTTGTAGGATCGAAGGCGATAGTGTAAAACGTAGATGAAAAAACTCCGGTATCCCGTTTCCCCCATGTTTTGCCGCCGTCTTTGGAAAAATAAAGGCCGTTATTTTCCGTACCCACGGCAAGAACCTTCGCATCTTTGGGATGCTGGACAATAGTCCGAATGTGCCTGATGCGCAAGCCCATTTTTTTCCACGATTCTCCCATATCTATGCTTTTATAAGCAACATCCTCGGTCGAGCAATAGAGAACGTGTGGATTTGAATGATCGATGATAAAAGACGACACAAATTGCGCATCAATGGATTGCAAGCCTTTATTATGTTTTATCCAGGACTTGCCTGCGTCCACCGTTTTATAAAATCCGTAAGGCGAACTGCAATAGATAATGTCCGGGTTTATCGGATCATACGCGACATGATTGACCTCGGTAATTCGCCAGCCGCTGGTAACTTTCCAGGTTTTGCCATAATCAAAAGACTGATGCACGCCGGTATGAGTTGCCAACGCCATGTATTTTCCTTTTGAAGGAGCATGGAAAGCCATGCCGGAAATTCTGTTGTTGGGTCGCCCTTTATATCTCCAGGCAGTGTCCGAATCAACGGTTTTGTAAAACAGCGCTGAAAGTGGAATAACCATTCCGGTATGATAAAATCCGGTTGAAAGAGGGGCAACATAGACAATGGATTCTTGCGCAAAAAGAAGAGTTAAAGGGAAACACAAGAAGAATAAAACAAAGCGTAATAGTTTGACGGTCAATCTCATAGACTTTCCTTTCCTGCTTGAGTGATAGATTTGGAGTGTTAATCATAGTAAATTTTTCTCACAATAAAAAGTAAAATATAAACACAAGACTTTAAGTGTCATTGCGAGCGAAGCGAAGCAATCTGGATGTCGACTAACGCGCTGTTCTATAAAGATCGCTTCCCAAATAATTCGGGGTAAATTCTCGCTCCGCTCCTCGCGATGACATGCTTTTCGACTTTTTACGAGTTTGTCATTTATGGTAATCATTAGAAAATATTATCGAGTATTCATTTCAGCGATGAATTGTGTGGGTTAAGTAAAAAGCGCTGCAGTCCGTCAAGATCATCTGTATTGATTAGATCGACATTCGCTTCAAGTAATACTTTCCAAATTCTTTGCTGATTTTCCACTACATTGGAATCCGTATCCCAAAAACGAATTCTTTGACCGTTTCCGTGAGCCCGCGCTACAAACTGTTTCAGTTTTTCGCTCTTTTTTTTCGGCATTTCTCCGGCACCATGCCACTTAAAATAATCACTCCATTTATCGCTGATTATCGGGATTAAATTCACATTCTCCGGCGCGTTCAAATCAGAAAGACGTCCGTCGCAGGCAACATAACGTTTTGTCTCATTGCGCATCAAATCAAAAGGGCGATTGCCTGAAAGAATGATGACAATAGCTCGATCTTTTCTGCTTTGAGGTGTAAATTCAGTCAGCATGTTTTTATACTTTTTTAAAACTTTACGTAGAACCCGATATGTAGAATCGGCATCACTTTTAATATCAATAAACAAAGTTATCTGCTTTATGCCGGGATAGACGCGGCCTCTGTTAGCCTTGATTCTTTTGCGCAGAGGATCAAGATATAAACTTTCCAGAGTTCGATCCTTTTGAATATTTTTTTCATCATGCGTAACGTAAAGTTTACCGTCGAGCAGATAAATATCAGCCTCGACACTGCAAAAACCATGATCCAGAGCATCGAACAGAGGATGGACATGAGCATAATCATTATGGGCATGTGCTCTGATCAGAGGTGTAACAATTTTCACCGCCTGAGGAGAAACAACCTTTTCACGAGCATGATAAAAAGTTGAACAGGCAAAGATGAGCGGCAAAACACTTAAAACAAGCAAGAATCTATTTTTTCGAAACATCTAATGACTCCATATCGAATACACAATTCAATAGATTTGGGATAAATTTGCATTACAGGAATAAAAGTATGAGCCGGATGGGTAATAAAAACTTGTTCATGTGACCGGCAGAATTATGATTGGGAAGCACAAAGATTTTGGGCGGATTGTAGAAATAAAAGTGTCCCCATTTCCAGCATGAGCGCTTGTTGTATAGTTTGATAAAACTTTTGCGGAGAATTGGTGACGAACCATCGTATGCCCAGATTCATGAGCCTTTTCAGGGAAAGGGCATCATACTCGAATGGCCGCACTTGCAGTTCCGCATGGTACCGACGCAAAATATTCAGCACAGAAATGAGATATTTATCGGAAAGCAGGTATGTTATTTCAGGTTTTTTGCTTTTTACCTTGAGATGAAATTGTAATTGATCAATGCCCCTGAAATTTGTTGCGCGCAAAACTTTGAATTTGTCTTTAATTTGCTCTGGACTTCCACTCAGCCAGGTCATGGTTTTCGCCAGGGGAAAGACCTTTTTCAGTTTGACAAGCATTTGCCGGTTACCATTGACAAATATAATGCGCTTTTCAAAAGCAAATTGGTCGATCATTTTCTTGAGTTTTTTCAAATCAATATTCTTAATATCCAAATAGATCATGCGCTCCGAATTTTTATTCATCGCAACAAATATCTCAGTCAGCGACGGTACTCTTGTACCTGCATATTCAGACGAAAACTTGACTCCGGCATCCCATTTGCGAATTTCTTTGAAACTCAAAGTACCGGCATTCAGGTTTTTTATTTCGTCGGGAGCATTTGTTGTCCGCGCAAGAGATGTATCATGCAGGCAGAAAAAAACACCATCCTTTGATGTGCGAACATCGACCTCCGGCACAGCACCCGGGGAACTTCCAGGCGTGAAGCACTGCGATCAGGGTGTTCTCGGGTCGTTCATCAACAGCACCTCTATGTGCCTGAAAATAAACGATAGCAGACGCGTGCAGTTCAGTTTCCCAAAGCGATGGTGCATTCAAAACAGGAGTCAGAAATTCCATGAATAAAATCAGCGTAAAGGCTAAATATCTTCCGCTATTCAAAAGTCGTGCAGGCATGTTATGCGAATATCTCTTTCGAGCTTTCATAAAACTCATTCCATAAAGTAGTGTCACGAGGTTCATATTTTTTTAGCGGAAATGATCGGGCAACCAGTTCCCGTCCCTCCTGTAGAGAATGCAACTCGTTCTTGGCGATCGCCTGAACCAAAATGTTCCCAATCGCAGTTGCTTCTACAGGACCGGCGACAACCGGCAAGCCTGTTGCATTTGCTGCAAACTGGTTCAACATTTCATTTTGCGAGCCACCGCCGACAATGTGAAGTATCTCGATTGGTTCTTCCCTCATGCTGTTAATGCGCTCGATGATGTGACGATATTTGAGCGCCAGACTCTCAAATATACTGCGCACAAATTCGCCTTTTGATTTCGGCGTTTTTTGTCCCTCGCGCGAACAGTATTCAGATATGGCCGTCGGCATATCCGGTGGATTTAAAAACCCCGGATCATCGGGATCAATGATGCAGCTAAACGGTGTCGCATCATTTGCGATAGTAACCAGTTCAGCGTAGCTCATGTCTGTCCCCCGGCGCACCCAACTTTTGCGGCATCCCTGCAGCAACCACAAGCCCATTGTGTTACGCAGAAATCTTATGGTGTTGCCAATGCCGCCTTCGTTGGTAAAATTATATTTAAGCGAATCTTTGCTGATAATTGGCTCTTGTGTTTCAATACCGAGGAGCGACCAGGTTCCGGAGCTTAAATAAGCCCAGTTGGAACCCTTTGCCGGAACAGCCGCAACCGCAGAAGCCGTATCATGACTCCCCGGTGCAATGACATCAACCTGGGGCAGACCGGTATCGTCCGTGACTTCCCGGAGCAGTTTCCCGGCAACTGTCCCGGGTTGTATGAGTGAACCCATCAATTCGATGGGAAATCCGAGTTTTGCAAACAAATTCGTTTCCCATGTCTTGCTGCGCGCATTAAGCAATTGCGAAGTTGATGCCATGGTGTATTCAAAATTCTTCTCACCCGTCATTAAAAAAGCAATGAGATCGGGCATAAACAAAAGCCGCTCAGCAATTTGCATCCATGGATGATCATTATAAACCATGCTAAATAATTGAAAAATGGAATTTAACTGCATAAACTGAATGCCGGTATATTCGTAGATTTCCTGCCGGGGTACGATATCAAAAACTTTGT
>JAACEJ010000595.1 GCA_011682565.1 Actinomycetota bacterium
AGTGCGTCTTGTAAGATATCACTACTCTTTGGGGACATAATTTCCTCTCACTAATTTTACAGCTAAAACATCTATTTCTTTTTTAAATTCCAAATAATTTTCATCGTAATAAACAAATATCACTTGTCGTGGCGTTTTATTTTGTCTCTTGCATTTCACTCCCATTTCTCCTATATTAACCTACGATTATGGGGCAATATTCAATAAAAATTCCTGATTGGCCGGAAGATGAACGTCCGCGGGAGCGCATGCTCAAACACGGGACAGATGCGCTATCCGAAGCCGAATTGCTGGCTATTGTGCTCAGAACAGGAAACGGCAAGAATTCCGCTGTTGATTTGGCCAGACATATATTGAACAAATACAACGGTCTTCGCGGCCTGGACGGCCAGTCGATTGAGGAACTTTTATCGATAAAAGGAATTGGTCTGGCAAAGGCGGCACAAATTAAGGCTGCTCTGGAAATTGCCAAACGTCTGGCAGCGCAAAAATGGCGCGTACAGGATCGGCTCCAAAGCTCGGAAGATGTTTATCGTATTATTCATCTTCGCATGCGCGATTTGGGCAGAGAAGAATTCCGTGTACTGTTTTTGACAGCGCGCCACGAAATACTTGCTGAAAAAAAACTCTTTGAGGGTAGCCTGATGGAAAGCGTTGTTTCGCCGCGAGAAATTATTTTAACGGCCGTACAGCAATCGGCAGCCTCGGTCGTTTTATTGCACAACCATCCCAGCGGTGATCCATCGCCTTCGCCCCAAGACAAAAATGTGACCACTAAAATTGTAAAAGCATGCCGCTACGTGGATATCCAGGTTCTGGATCACATTATCATCGGCAAGGATTCATACTATAGTTTCGCTGATCATGGACTGTTAAGTGCTTGATCCAAAATCTAAAAAACCAATTATAAATATCAATATCTTGGAGTAAATGTGGAGTTAGCAAAAGTTGTTGGAACGGTTGTTTCCACCGTTAAAGACCAAAAATTGTCCGGCAAAAAACTGCTCATTGTCAACCTTGTTTCTCCCGACGGCACCCCGACAAAAAGCCACGTTGTTGCTGTGGATACGGTGGGCGCAGGTGAGGGGGAAATGGTTCTCATCGTACGTGGCAGTTCTGCGCGCCAGGCCAAAAACATGGAAACCACCCCGACGGACACCAGCATTATCGCCATCATCGATTCGCTGGAATTTCAAGGGAAAACCGTCTTTCAAAAATTTAAAAATTAAAGGGCCCGTGCAATGAAACTTGGCCGCATTGTGGGAAAAATATGGGCGACGCAAAAGGATCCGCAGTTGCATGGCGTAAAACTCTATGTCCTCCAACCCATCGACGAAGCGTACCGGGCCGTTGGTAAACCGGTTATCGCAGCGGACGCGATCGGCTCCGGTGAGGGCGACATTGTTTTTTGGGTCGGCTCTCGCGAAGCGACCTTTATTTTCCCTGATAAGAAAATCCCCTGTGATGTGGGCATTGTCGGTATTGTGGATGCCGTGAACAGCGAAACGCCTGCATCCATGAAAAAGCGCAAAAATCAATTGATTGCAGATCATTTTATTGAATGAAAGATTGTTATGGATATTGGAATTGTCATCGGAAATATTGTTTCCACGATGAAACACCCTGCTTATCAGAATTGTAAATTAATGTTGGTCAAAAATGTCGATTTACACCTCGATCCTGTTGGCACAGTCTCGGTCGCTATCGATTCGGTTGACGCAGGAGTAGGCGACATTGTTCTCATTGCCAATGAAGGCAAATCTGCCAGTGATATTTTGAAAGGAAAACAACTCCCCGTTCGCAGCGTCATTGTGGGAGTCGTTGACAAAATCAGAGTGCATTCTTCCAGTCCACAATGATGTCTTTTGCTTACGTAAAAACCTCGAATATTCTATCCTGATAATATGTTATCATTTTCATGAAACTTGAACTCACAACATTGCTTTTCTGTTTGAGTACAATCCTGGTTCAGTGCCATCATTCCTACAAATTTATCATCGACAAAACATATTTTAGTGAATCATCTGACCGCGAGTATTCCGCTTTTGCAGATTTGCGAGAGCAAACGGTACTCACAGAAAAAGGTGTTTATGGAAATAAACAGATCGGCCGCAAACTGTTTCCGGCAGTCTTTTCTTTTACAGGCAAGGGTATTGCTTATACTCTCCTGACAGATTCGCTGGCTGTGGAGAAGGGGGCATACACACGGGTCAAAGGAAAGCCTGTTATACAAAAACTATCTTTTGGGTTAAAAGGCGCCGGCATGGAGGTTAAGGCATTGCAGGTTGATGAATTTCATCAACTTTTTCAGACATCTCCTTTTGTCACAAAGAGCATCAAAGAGTATGAGAGACTCTATAGTAAGTTCAAATCCTCTCTCAAACCGGATCATGTAAAAAACTGGAAATTTTCGCCCCATTGGCGGTCGATTGTAGATGAAAATAAAAGCAGAGTGATTGTCACCTCAAAAACTACCGATTTGATGTATCAGTACGAAATCGATTTTGTCTGGCAGTTAAAGAGTGGATCATTGCAAGCTGTGTATTGCCGGAAATGGTTTAAAGGAGAATAAATTGCAATCAAAATATCCGATGATGTGGCTGTCGATGATTCCACCGAAGCCGATGCACTTTTCATGTCAAATATCCATGCACGGGAAATTATTGTTCCCGAGGTAACCATGTATTTTATGCATTACCTCATCGATAACTATGGAACCGATCCGTACGTAACGCACCTGGTGAATAACAGGGAAATATGGATCATTCCTACAATGAATCCCGACGGCCACGAATATGTTTTTACCGGTCACATCGAGGTCGCAATTCATTACACTCCGAGTGACCCCATCTGGTGGCGGAAAAATATGCGAGACAATAATAATACGGGCGTATTCGAATGGGGATTTGATGGTGTTGATTTGAATCGGAATTTTGGTTTTAACTGGGGCTACGATAACAGCGGATCGAGTCCTGATCCGGAAAGATCGACCTATCGCGGAGAATCCGCTTTTTCCGAACCGGAAACCCAGGCGATTCGGGATTTTGTCTCAAAGCATCATTTTGTTGTCAGTCTTTCATATCACAGCTATGGCCGAATGTGGTTGTATCCCTGGGGCTATGCTAAATTGAATCCACCGGAACCGGATTCGAGCACTTTTGTCGCTCTGGGGGATAGCTGTGTTGCTTACAATG
>JAACEJ010000596.1 GCA_011682565.1 Actinomycetota bacterium
GAAACATGGACGGAAAAAAATAAAGGCCTGACGAGTACGTTTACCGAAACCGTTCTTATCGACCATGCAGATCACAATCGGTTGTTTTGTGCTACGGAATCGGGCATTCATCGCAGCGATAACGGCGGCGAACTTTGGCAGCCGGTTGCCTTGCTTGGATTGGGAATTCGTACGTTGATTCAGCATCCGACAGCATCCGACAGCATCCGACCTGTTGGCTGCCGGTACGGAGGAAAACGGAATTTTTATATCAAAGGATCACGGAAAAACCTGGCAGCAAAAAAATATCGGTCTGACGCACAAAACGGTTTATGCGCTGGCTTTTTCACCGCATGATACAAAAACAATTTATGCCGGAACTTTTGGCGGCGGTGTATTCAAAAGCAACGATGCCGGCGACACCTGGAAAGCGGTAAATAGCGGACTACGAATTTTTGATATTCATGCATTGGTCGTCGATCCTGTGGATGAAAATACGGTCTACACCGGCACTCTTAATGATGGCGTCTGGGTAAGCCATAATGCGGGTGGAAAATGGCGCTTTATCGGTCTCGAAACCAGCCAGGTCTGGGATATGTTTTTTGTCGATTAAAATGAAATTATTTACTTCCCCGGGATGTTCCGCCGGGTACTCCGGGTGTAAAGACTGCCTATATTGAAACAGATATTAAAATAGAAAGCCGGAATATGAAAGCATTTAAATTAATCATTTTATTGATTGTCTTTGCGGCATTTTCCCCTTTGAAAGCCGCAACAATTAAAGATGAATACAACAGCAGAAAACAACAGGTTTTGGCCTGGGCAGATACGTTGCAAAAAGATACATTTTTTGCGGCGGCTGTTAAAATAAAGCAAGGGCATCACGTTAAAGAAGGGGTGCAGGCTTTTGAACGTGCTCTGGTTCGTTTGAAAAATTCGCCGTCCGGTATGTTTGATATTTATAATTTGATGGGCAGTTATCTGGCTGTGCAAGATAAAATGGATAATAGTTTGAAAGCTAAAGTTCGGCAGGCGCTGGCTACGGGGGACTTTTATCGTGGAGATACGGAAAATCATCTGACAATCTACTACATTGGTCTTTACCTGGCGGCACAAACTTTTCCGAATTTACCGGCTGAGGACTGGTACACCGGCAGGTCGGCGTCAGACAATAAACGGGAAGCAGAGAGCTGGCTGAAGGACTGGATGGAAAAAACGACGACGATCGGTCAGGGAGAATTCGATTCGCCAACGTATATGGCTGTTTATTTGACATCCCTGTTCGGCTTGTATCAATATGCTGCCGATCCTGTTATGAAAGAAAACGCCCGGCTTATGCTGAATTGGCTGATTGTTGATTTTGCCGTTGAGCATCTGGACGGTATGTACGTGGGCGCCCACAGCCGGGAATATCCGGACCGCCTCATCGACCAGTACAACCCCCAGTCTTTGATGACGGGCTGGGGATGGCTCTTTTTCGGCCAGGCGCCGCCTTTATTTAATGAGACGATGATTTCCGCTGCGCTGAGTGATTTTGTTTTGTCCGATATTATCTATCATATCGGTACGGATCGAAGCCACCCTTACGTTCACACTGAAACCAAGCGGGTGCGCAATATTATCAGGTTCGGAGACGAACGCAATCCACCCGTTTACAAATATACCTACATGACAAAAGATTATGCGCTGGGTTCGATGATGGGCGGCGGGATTTTGCAGCCCATTCAGCAGCATACCTGGGATGTAAGTTTTGTTACAAAAAGTCCCCGGTCCATTATTTTTACCGTGCATCCTTTTATCGGCGAAAAGGACCTGGGAATGTTTTTTCCCGAGGAAATGAAATTTTCAATTGAAGAGGTTTCGCGTTTTCATACTTTTTACGGAAAAGAAGGGAAATGGTCTTCCAGTTCGCCTTACGAGGAGACTTTTCAGCACAAGAATGCCATCATTGTTCTTTACAATATTCCCAAGGGGACGACGTTCGGGCACATTGACGGATTTTTCCCAAAAGATTTGGATGCCCGGGTAGAAGACCCGAGCGGATGGATATTTTGTCGTGCCAATAATACTTTTATCGCCTATTTCCCGTTGCAGCCCTATAAATGGATCGAAGAAGATGTCTGCTACCGGCTGCGCAGCTACAAGCTTAAAAACGGATGCATTGTTGAAGTTGCGGAAGCGGATGATTATCCGTCCTTTGCGGCTTTTCAAAAGCAAATTAAAAAGAACAATCTTGTTCACGATATTTTTGAAAAAACGATGATGGTCAGTTATACCACATCTGCCGGGGATGTAATGACTTTTACTTATGACGGCCCTCGTCAGCTCAATGGGAAAAAAATAAATTTTGCCGATTACAAACTTTTTCGCGGCCCGTTTTTAAATGCGGAAATGAAAAGTCGCAAGCTGGATATTCACTATAAAAACAAAGGAATGGTTTTGGATATGGCAACTGAGAAAAAAGGTTTAATATTGCCGGAAGTAATGTGCAAAAAGGTTTCGAGAGAACCGGTATTGTCGGGAAAAATGGATGATCCGCTCTGGCAGAGCGCTCCTGCGGTGAAACTGAATGACGCTATTACCGGCGATCCCGGGAGATATGATACTAAAGTGCGTTTGTTGTATGATGATAAATACCTCTACGTCGGTTTTTCTTGTCAGGATGATTATATCTGGGGAACGTTAACTGAGCGCGAGGATCCGATTTGGGATGAAGAGTGCGTCGAAGTTTTTCTCAATCCTGCAAACAGCAAGCATCAATATTATGAAATAAATGTCAGCCCGAAAAATACGATGTTTGATGCCTGCATCGTCAATGACCGAACTCCGGAAAATAGTGAGCGGCAATTCAAAAGTTTACCGGAATGGAATGCTAAAAATCTTCGCACAGTCACTCATATTAAAGGAGAGGTGGATATTCCCGGAAAAGGAAAAAGCTGGACAGCGGAGTTTGCCATTCCCCTTGAAGAACTGTATGGCGCTGAAAATACGCCGCCGAAATCGGGCGATGTGTGGCGGGTCAATTTTTATCGTATTGATTCGCCGAAAAAAGGTAAACAGGAATATTATGCCTGGAGCAAAACGGAGGGGCCTGCTTTTCATTTGCCGTGGCGGTTCGGATATTTAAAATTTTAAAAAATTATGATCATTTTCGATCTGGTTAAACCCCGCAGGGGTGGCGTTTTCCTTTCAAGAAACTTGATTCTTCGAACCCC
>JAACEJ010000006.1 GCA_011682565.1 Actinomycetota bacterium
CAAAATCACGATGACTTTGGGGTCAGGGAAAAAAACAGCGGACAAGATTGTTTTTATTCGCAAATCTAATCTTCCGTCAATTGCCGGTGTTGCCGCAATCATTATAGATGATTTTGGCTACTCTTACAATGATGTAACACAGGAATTTCTCTTTATGCAGGAGCCGTTAACCATTTCGATCATTCCCGGCCTTCCGAATACAGAGCGCGTAATGCGGCAGGCACAACTTGCGCAAAAGGAAATCCTCATCCACATGCCCATGGAGCCGTTAAATGAAAACTATGACGATCATGGCTATACCATTTTGTGCAATCAGGATCCGGGAATAATCCGCCTCAGGATTCAAAAAGCAATTTCAGAAATTCCCATCGCCGCAGGTATCAACAACCACCAGGGTTCAAAAGCGACCGCCGATAGAAATGTAATGAATGTCGCGCTGCGTGAAATCAAACGCAACCATTTATTTTTCATCGACAGCCGCACAAACTCTAAAAGCGTGGCCCTGGATGTTGCAAAAAAAATACATCTTGCCTCCGCAGCTAATCAAATGTTCATCGACGCCCGGGAAGACGAAGACTTTATGGAAACACAAATGAAGCGCCTGGCGGATACGGCAAATAGAAACGGCAGGGTGATCGGTATTGCTCACGTGCGTAAAAAGACGCTCCAGGTTCTCAAAAGAATGTTGCCCGAATTAGAAACGCATGGCGTCCGATTGGTTCCGGTTTCCAAATTGGTCAGGTAAGCTTTTGCACTAAAAAGATATTTGCCTAATCACATAAAATATCGTAAATCCGGGTTTTACTCTCTCCTTTTTTTAACAGTAAACTTTTCAATAATCTCACCATTAATATCAATCGCCGTCAATGTAGCGTTCTCCAGCCCTACATCCACAGTCATAAAGTGTTCGATTTTTTTAAATTTAACTGTTTCGGGCTGCAGAGCATCCGTATCATACAGCCCGGCGCCACCACCGGCAGTTGTGACATAATGAGTCCCGCCGCTGAAAGCATGATGATAATGATGATCATGGCCGTTTAAAATAACCTGAACATGATGGCGTTCAAAAATATCGCCCCAAAATTTACGGCGCATTTTAGTTTCCGCCACACGACTTTTTTTGATGCTGAACAAAGGTTTGTGAAAGAAAACAAAAATAAACCCTGCCTGGTTATTCAGCGTTAAAACATTCTCAACCCATGCCTTTTCCTTTTGAAGATAGGCCAAATCAATTTTCTCCCAAAAAGCCTCGCGAGCACTGCCCTGGAGATATGCCGGGGTCTGGTGTTCAGGCCCTTCGCTATCAAGGACAATAAACAGGGCATCGCCTACGCTGAAAAAATAATAGTGCTCGTTTCCCGGCAGATCAAAAAAGTTGAAATAATTTTTAGAATCTTTTTCATGATTACCCAGCACCGAAAAATACGGCGTATGCCGCATTAGTTCATGGTTGATCTGAAAAAAAGTTTGCCATTCCTGAATATCGTTGCCGTTGCCGACAAGGTCGCCGGTATTAACAACAAACATCGGCTTTTGCTTGATGATCATGTTGACAATTTTTTGATGAATTTTATGACGCGAGCGCGTATCGCCCAGGACGGCAAAACGAAAAGGCTGAATTTTTTTGGGGAATGTCGTAAAAGTACCTTTTCCTTCAGCAGAACCGTCGCCAAGGACATCATATTGATACGTTGTATTCGGTTGCAGGCGGGCAAGGCGAATTTGATGTTGCTGAAACGACGGTATTTGGACAGACTTGCCGTCCGGCGCTGTGATCTTTGATTCCCCGGCCAAAGTTGACCAACAGATAGTTACACCATCGTATGACATGTTTTGCAAATAAGGTCCAATGGCAATACGTTTCGTGCCCTGCGCAAATAAAATTGTGGCTAAAAGAATAATCCACAGCGTATTTTTGATGATTCTCATTTCTTCTCCTTTAAAATATATTTGGTGAATTCGTTATTCCGTCTCGCCCCGCCGAAGGGCATCGCCTGGTCTTTATGCGATTGTGTTCTTTACTTTTCGGAAAATTACGGCATCCGCTGCAACCCTTCCCAGTGCACATTCCAACTGCCGTCCTGCGGAAAACCCGGTGCATGTACATTCGGAGCGCCGTCCCAGCCTGCGGCCATCATGGCCACGGCTGTGAGCAGTCCGCCATTACCAGGCAAATAAAGCGGCAAGTGTTTCACCTGATAATTGTGACCGTTGAGCAAATAACGATTTTTACCCGAGTCCATGAGCAGCGCATCGACAGCCAGTTCCGGTTCGCCGACCCGCGCAGCGGTCATGGCTGTCAATGGAAAATCCCAGCCCCAGGTACTTTCCCAGTTCCAGGTTTGCATTACCTTTTTTAGGGTGCGACGCATTGTTTCGGCATCGACGACATTTCCCGGCAACATACCGTAAGCGCCGAGCAGCGACGGATGGCCGACGCGCCGGCCGCCTTTACCAAAAGTATTCATGGCTGTTTCGGCATTTACATACAGGCCGTTTTTAACAGGCAGCGGCGACAAATGCGTTCTGACGCGTTCCCATTTTTCATCGCGCGGCAAACCCAACCGTTCCCGCCATTTCTGCGCTGTTTCCAGTCCCCATGCCCAGTATGCCAGTTCAAAAGTCGGGTTCATCGTTGTGGCCGCCGGATGTTTTTCCTGCGCCGGGATCAGCGGCGGGCCAAGGACATAGCGTTTATTCGATTCATCCCACCAGGCATAAGAAGCCATGAACTCGGCGGATTCAAAAACAATCTCTTTGTATTTTTCCAGTGTTTCCCGATCGGGATGCATTCGGTAAAGCAATTCGGCATAATAGATGGGATGGGGCTGTTGCCAGATCAAAAACACGCCCACACTGGAAGGCCCTTCGCGCCCGTCCGGGCCAACCATTTTGGGCCAGCGCACACCGGAATAGCCCTGCAGTCTGGCCATCCATTTGGCGCGCGGCAAAATAGACTGATACCAGGGCATAGTCTTTTCCAGAGTCTCGTAATGCCCCCAAAGAACAAACTGCACGGCATGCCACCAGTGCATCTCCAGATGCGGCTTGCCATACCAACTATTGCAAGTCAGACCTGTTTCCTGCGGCGGAAGCGGACCACTGCTGTTGATTTTTATAAGGTATTGCGAAAGCACAATCCGCCGCTCCAGTTCTTTTGCCCGAGGGTCTTTACTTGCCGACAAATCGACAGCACCGCCGGTTGTCCAGTATTTTTGCCATAAAGCAGCTAAAGTATGCTGTGTTTCATCGGCTCCGGGAATATCGATATGAGTCGGGTCTTTTGAAAACAGGGTCGAGAGTTCAAAGGTCTCTGCACTTGCGGGAGTAAAAACAAAGCGGTGTTTCGCTGTCTTTTTCATACTGCCCTTTCCGCTCCAGCCAATGCTTGCATAATAGGTTTCACTATCGAGGGTACATTTTAAATCGATCCGGTTTTCAGTTCTTTCAAAAACTTGCGTTTTATAACGATCCGGGTGTGTCCAGTCCGAAGCATCGGGGCCCCAGTTCTCGGAACCATAGGGAAATTCAATGACAACCTGCAACTGTCCGGCCTTAAGCAACGGACTTTTTACCCGAACCGAGACCGCATCTTTTTTGCCATGCACGGCTGTCTCCACCCGAACAGGTTGGTCTTCAATCTCAAAATAACTGCTCAAAAGGCCGTTCCATAAATCCAGAGTCTGGCGGATATTTTGCGCGTCCTGAATTTCGACCCGAGTCCCGTCGCGCTTTTTCAAAACGAATCCAATACGTCCAAGATTCAGGCGGTGGGGATTGGCGCGCAACCATTCCGTTTCCGCTGTGCCGCGTTTGGAAGCATAGGGCACCTGCCGACCATGGGAATCATAGTATTGCAACTCATCTTTTAGCGCATACTTTTCTCCGCCGGGCATGGAATGCCAGCCCCAATGCGATTGGGTTAAAACGGGAATTCCATGCTCGTAAAAATCCGGCCAAGTCTGCAAGCCGGTAAAATCCGCAGTAAAAGCAAAATTGCCGTTGCCGACAGAAAGCACAGCCAGCGAATCCGCTGCAACAACGGTCGGGTTGTGACGTTTGACCAGCGCCTCACGGTCGATTTTACTTGTTTGATTTGAACAGCTTTGCAATAATAAAATCAATGCTATAAAAACCACGAATCGGTTCATGCGAACATCCAGTCTGGCTTTTTCATAATACGGTTTTGTAAATTCTTAATTATTTTTCAAGTTACTTTCGTTTTCCACTCTTGCCCAGGACACGCGGTGCAAATCCATAAAGAGGCCGCACTCCAAAAGTTGGACGACCTGACCGAATTGAAATCTCCCGCTCGTCGGCTGGAGAAATTTCTCTACACACAACCCGGAACGTTTGCCACGCCTCGCAATTCCCGACTCACTTTTGTCAGCCGCTCGTAATCTTTTCTCGTAACATCCTCAGGAACACCGCCGGAATCCATAAAAATAAAGCGTTTGTATTTTCTTGCCAATGCAGCCATTTGCGACATATAGGTTTCCTGTTGTTCGGCCGGCCAATACCAAAATTTTGTGGGAAATCCACCGACAACGACAAATTTTTGCGCGTACTCCCGCAGTACTTGCTCAATATCCCAGTTTTCCTCGGGATCAAACGGATTGATAAAATCAAATCCGCAATCTACAAAATCGTCGAGAATTTCCTGGTTTGCCCCATGAGAATGTAAATGAACAGTAGCGCCCATTTCATGGGCTTTATCGCACAATTTTTTATGCCAGGGTTTGATAAAAGTTCGATAATGAAGCGGAGACATCAGCAAGGCTTCCTTCGATCCCAAATCGTCACAAAACGTGATGCAATCGGCCCCCGCTTTTATCATACTTTCAGCAGCAAGCAGATTCCACGTTCCCAGGCGCTCCATCATGGCATGAATTAATTCCGGGTCGGTGATAAGAGAGATGAGGACATCCTGATAGTCCATTAAAAAATAGTGCATGGCGGAAAAAAATCCGTTGAGCGAACCGACAACGTACTCGCCTTTACTTTTGAGATAGTGAGCGTCCTCGGCAAATCCTTTGTATCGGTTCGGATCGACAGGATCCGGCAATTGCAATTTTTTCAAATCATCCAAAGTCTTAACCGGATGGTCGTAACTGTGGTAAAAATGGGGGTGAAACTGTATCTTTGCCAGAACACCGGTTTCAAATTCTGCAATAAAGCCGTTTTCAATACGCTCTTTAATTCTGACAAAAAACTCTCCCGGGCCGCCATGCCCGAAAGAAATATTTGCCCCTTTGCCAAGACAGGCAAAACAGCGGCCGGTGTAATTATTGAATGTGATCATTTTATCCAACTGCTCCGGCCCCATTGCACTGCTGTCGAACTCGTCCGAAACATCATACCACCACATTTTATCGTAATGACAATATTCCGGCGTCAAATCCCGCGCTGTTTCGCTGTTAAAAAAGCCCATCCAGTGCTGAGCTATGGGCACATCTTTTTCCCCTTTGATGATGGCTTGAATCCATTCTCTTTTTGTCATGGTGTGCCAGACTTTCCTTGTTTAAAATGAATTGAATTTTTACTTGAATCCGAACCGACAGCAACGGATAAAAGAACCCAACGGATGTTAAATACCATCATTTTATGATTCATGTTTTCCACACTGTATTCCTTATTCCTTCATATACTTGTTGAGGGTTAAAATGTAACAAATGATTGTCATTGCGAGGAGTGAGGAACGAACGACGTAGCAATCTCATAACTGCCTGTTAAGCATGAGATTGCTTCGCTCCACTCCGTTTCGCTCGCAATGACATGCCCCCAAAAGTCATGTTACAAACTAATCCGTAACTATTATAAATCATAAATCCTTGTTCGTAAATCAATCTATTTATTAGCGAATGGACCGAGGTGAACTAGTGCATAAAAACATGCGCCAGCACTTTGGCATCGCTTAGAGTATTGGAGATCAATGCAAATTCGTTGGGCTGGTGCGCCGTATCTTCGATTGTTCCCCAAACGGCTGCGGGGAAACCTGCCTCGCGAAAAATAGCCGCGACTGTACCGCCGCCAATGCCGATCGTCTTTGCTTCGAGACCTTTGACTTGCCGAATAGCATTTCTGAGCGCCATGACAACGGCAGCATCGTTTGCTGTTGACGGTGCCGCTTCCGCTTTTTGCGGTGAAGAAATTTCAATGTCCACGCCAAATTGCTTTTCGATCTCATCGGCTATGCTGCGAATTTTCGCCTCAACTTTTTCAAGCGGGTATTGCGGGAGGATTCTGCAATCGAGGTAGAAAACATCTTCTCCCGGAATCGTATTTACATTCGGTACATTGCTTTCTTTTTTCGTCGGTTCAAAAGTGCTGATCGGCGGGTCGAATACTTTATCGCGGGCATTGAAAATTTCATGCAATTGATCAAGTTTGACGATCAAATGCGCTGCAGCACGGTGCGCATTAACGCCCTGCTCCGGCGTCGAAGCATGACATTGCTTTCCCTTTGTGTAAAATCTCAGCCACAAAATGCTTTTCTCCGCCACCTCTATGGTTTCGCCTTTCGGATCTCCGGCATCCGGGACAATGATCAAATCATCGGGCTTAAACTCATCCCGGCAATTCTGCATAACATAATCCAGGCCGTATTTGCTGCCGGTTTCTTCATCCGCAACAAGCGCAAGGCCAATATTGTGCGTTGGCGTGATGCCTGCTTCTTTCAAAGCTTTGAGTGCAAGAAAAGCAGAGACAAATCCCTGGTTGTTGTCTTCAACCCCGCGACCGATGAGGGTATCGCCGTCCACAACAAGCGAAAAAGGATCGGATTTCCACAGCTTTAAATCGCCGGCCGGAACGACATCGAGATGCGCCATAACCCAGATTGTCACATCCTGATTTTGACCGAAAATTTTCGCCAAAATGTTCGGTCGCACTTTTGAGGAAACTCTTTCATCCGCTGCATTGCATTCTTTTATTTCATCAAAGCCAATCTGATCGAGCAGTTGCTTGACATAACCGGCCTTTTCCAATTCACCGTCGCCGCCGCTCTCCGGGCCCATGGCCTTGAAAGAAACCAGGCGCTTTTGGATTTGAACAACCTCGTCTTTATAATCATCAATTTTTCGGCTTACGTTAGCAAACTCTTCTTTAGTCATTTGTCCGTCCTTTCAAAATTGATCCAACACGATGCTGCGTTTCAAAATGGAAGCACTCATTTCACCTTCGTTAAACAGCAAATCCAGCACCGACAAAGAATCCACAAAACCTGCAAACTGCTGATGATATTTTACAGGCCGGAAATCATAAAGTTTTAGCGAGAAATTTTTTGCCCGGATTTTATTCTGATCAAAGAGTTCTTTTTCAAAAGGTTCAAAAAGAAAAGTATCACAGCCGGTCTCTTTTAGCCAGGACAGGACGCGATCGGTACGATCGGCAACGCCGGGTAACTTGCTGCTTTTAATAAATTCTGCTTTAAGCGGAATTTTCCCCCGATAAAACAGCATTGACTCTTCCAGCAATTCCGCCAACAGGTTCCATCTGCTGTCAAGGATTCTTGAAAGTTCATCAATATAATAAAAATAATAGGGTGAATTGCAATAATTATTTTTCAGAGTTTTGAAATGATTCTTCGCCCACCGCGTATGATTATCAATCCTCACTTTTTCAATTTGCTGCGCCGAAAGACCGCGAGTCAAAGCGGGCACAGTCAACCAGCGCCCCCCATCTATGGTTTTTATTTTCATCCGGTTAATCGTGGCACCCTTTTTAAAGAGAAAGGTGTCGGCCCAGACGACAATGTCCGATACAAGGATTTTTCCGCACATTGAAACGGATGGGAAATAGGAAGGTTGTATAACTGAAAGGATCACATCCATACCCTAATAAAATTTCTTTAATTCGGAAAAAACTTTCTCACGATTACCAATAACCTCATGGCAATCCGGCAGGGAACGGAGAAATTTCTTGCCGTAAGATTTGTTTACGATGCGGTTGTCAAAAATAATAACCGAACCGCGGTCGGATTTGCTGCGGATGAGACGGCCAAACCCTTGTTTGAATTTCAATACCGCCAGCGGCACTGCATACTCCATAAATGCATTACCCCCATTTTTCTCTATGGCTTCATAACGGGCTTCGATAATCGGTTCATTCGGAACTCTGAACGGCAGCTTGGTAATGATCACCGATTGCAAAGCATCGCCGACAACATCCACGCCTTCCCAAAAACTGTCCGTGCCAAAAAGAACCGAGGTTTTGTCTTTACGAAAACGTTTCAGCAGTTCATGACGATTTTCCGTGCCCTGTTTGAGCACACGAATACCGACCATTTCCAGAGATTCCTTGAGTTGATTATGTACTATTTGCAACAAGCCGTAGCTGGTGAAAAGTACAAATGCACGCCCGTCGGAAATGGTGATGGCCTTGAATATCATCTTGGTCAATTCTGCTGCAAACGACGGGTGGTTGGGAGCAGGAACATCCAACGGCACGGCCAGGAGAACCTGTTGATCAAAATGAAAAGGAGAATGCAAAATGATTTCAGTACGGCGATCGTTGGGCAGTTTCGCAAGGCCGATTCTGTTTGCAAGATAGTCAAACTTTTGATCTACCGCCAGCGTGGCGGAGGTCATGATCACGGTTGAAAACATATCGTAAACAGCACTTTTCATCATATCTGTAATGTCCAGAGGAGAGCTTTGAAATCGGACGACGCTGCGACCGCGATAGCCGCTCTTCACCTCGATCCAGCGGATATGATCTTCATCATCACTGAAAATAACCTGGTTTAGCCCCTCGGCAACTGCAACCAG
The DNA here is from genome assembly GCA_011682565.1 of Actinomycetota bacterium. Lineage (GTDB taxonomy): Bacteria > Zhuqueibacterota > Zhuqueibacteria > Residuimicrobiales > Krinioviventaceae > Hydrothermomicrobium. Next base: position 8,769 of record JAACEJ010000006.1, read on the forward strand.
TCTGTCGGCTTGCGCCTGAATTTCAATAGTCTGCGATTCGAATCCCTCGTCGACATACTTTTCCGCCAAGCCCACCAAATCCAGCAAATCGTATAAAGATTGACAGAACGATTTGAGATTGCGAATATAATCTTTGAAAAAATTGCCGAGTTCGGTATCACGAAAAATCTGTTCAACAACGTGCGGCAACATGCGCAATTTTATTTCGCGATTCTCAGATTCTCTGCTTCTTTCCGTTACAGCCTGGAAAAGTAAATCCATAATATCATGGGTTTCGCCAACGAGCACATTGACAAAATCCGCCAAATCCGAGTCGAGTTTTGCCGTCAGTTTTTCAAACAGATTGCCGGGGATATATCGTTTTTTCCTCAGCAACTGATGATGCAAATTATGTAACTGTCCCTTGGGAAGAGATTTCTGTATACGATGCAAACGGTTCAACATGCGAATAATTCCCCAGCGGGTAATACGGATGCCGAAATAATTCGTCGCCACATCTTCGAGATGATGCGCTTCATCGAAAATGATGCGTTGATAGGGAGGCAAAACAGCCGCGGCATTCATGCTGCCGATGTGATGGCGAATTGCAAGGTCTGCGAAAAGCAGGTGGTGGTTGACCACGAGGATGTGCGCACGCGAAGCATTTCTCCTCGCTTTGTTGACAAAACATGTGCGGAAATGACGACACTTGCTGCGGATGCACGTATCGCTTTCAGAGGCGATCTTTTCCCAAACATTTTGACTTGGAATAAAAGAAAGATCGGACTTGCTGCCGTCGCGGGAATCACGCGCCCAGGCTATGAGATGCTTTAATTCTTCCATCTCATCTTCATCGCTCAGGGCAGCAAAATCCTGCTCTATTTCATCCACTTTGCGCAAACAGACATAGTTTCCACGACCTTTGACCAACACAGCGGTAAAATCGACATTGAGATTTTTTTGCAGAAAAGGAATATCTTTTTTAATGAGCTGTTCCTGCAAATTGATGGTGTTGGTCGAAATGACGACGCGCTCTTTATTCGCCGTGGCCCAGAATATAGCAGGTAGCAGATAGGCCATGGTTTTTCCTGTACCGGTACCCGCCTCGATCGTACAGACTTTGGATTGATTAAAAGCCTGGCTGGCCATGTCGATCATTTCGATTTGTTGCGGACGATATTCATATCCCGGCAACGCTTTTGAAACAGGACCACCCGGTTTTAGAAAATATTCCATCTCCTCTGTTTTAATGGGATGGACTTCTTTTTTTTCAAAGGGTTCGACAGCGACGTAAATATCTTCAACCGCATTATCGGTAATGTAAAAAGCGACGCTGAATGAATCGAGGTGCGCGGCAATGTTCAGATCGGCTTCGGAGGGGGTGAGATGTCCGGTCGGATGGTTGTGAATGACAACATCGGCTTCTTCGGCCTTTTTGATAACTGCCGGCACAGCACTCTTGTCTCCGCGCGCAGCAACGTCGATTTCGTGCACAACCAGGTCTTCCTCCGTATAGCCGACGAAAAAAACTTCATTACCGTGCGCTTCGCGGATTTCCCTGCGGATTTTTTCAGCAACTTTTGTGGAGAGATATTTTTGGATTTTGTTCATTGAATTTTCAAAACAATTCCGTTTGATCAGTCGGCTTGAGAAGTTGTGCATCGAAACCTATGGCGCGGAGATGTTTGGGGAATTCATCAAAGCCATGGGTGGTGTAAATTTGTTTTGGATTGACTTTTTTTACAAAAGCAAAAAGATCGTTAAAATCTGCATGGTCGCTCATCGGGATGGCATGATCGGCGCGGTAATGGAAACCGTTCGAGCTTTTTGCCCAACCGGAAAGCAAAACAGTGCGTTTTTTATGCAAAGTCAGAACTTTCCTGGTTCGCGCCAGGTGCGGCGGTAGGACAAGCACTTCACCCGGTGCCACATTACCCTCGCGCCACAACGCGCAATTTTTAAAGGTGACACCGAAATCCTCATAGATACGGGAAATGTCCCATGCCGAACGATGAACCCGGACGGAATAATCCCTGTCACCGATGATTTTCATGGCCTCCTGCGCTTTTCCCAAAGCATACGCCAGAACAACCGGTGTCATTCCGCGCTGAAAACAATCATTAATAAAGCGGCTTAAATCATCGGCAAGAGATTCCCGGCTGCTGTTAAAAATATATTCCGGGCTGCCAAAGGTAGACTCCATAATCAGGATGTCGGCTTGCGGGATTTCGATTTGTTCTGCAGTCCAGCTCGGCTTCATTTTGAAATCGCCTGTGTACAAAAGAGAAACGCCGTCTCTTTCAACACGAATCATAGCAGAACCAAGGATATGTCCTGCGGGAAAAAGTTGAATCTGCAAACCATCCCAATCGTAAATTTCACCAAAATCCAGAGGAACGGCTTGCCGCTGCTTTGCTCTCCACTCGTGAAACCTGACTGTTGCCGGCGTACCTAAGACCTTGAGATGATTTCGCAAATGATCAGCATGGCCGTGAGATATAAAAGAAAAATCGGTTTTACGATTCGCATCCAGCCAAAAGTCCGAATTGTTAACCTTGATTCCCTTTTTGTCAAATGAAAACATGTTGTTCCTGTATTCCAGTCCGGCTCCGGATATTTTATTTACACATGAATTTTTTTCGCAAAATATTCGTGAACTTTTGTATCACTTGTCAATTCAGGATGAAACGCAGCGACCAAGATATTTCCTTTTTCAGCCATTACAACATCATCACCGTGCCATGCAAGAGGAACAACATCGCTGCCCAGTGAAACTATTTTAGGGGCGCGGATAAAAACGCCCTCAAAAGTCGATTCGTCCCGGCCAAGTTTTAAAGTAACTGTATCAATAAATGAATCGACCTGACGGCCGTAAGCATTGCGTATGACCTGTATGTCGATAAGTCCGAGCGTTTCGACATTATTTCCGACAGCTTTTTTTGCCAAAACAATGAGTCCGGCGCAGGTGCCGAATATAGGTTTTTTCATGGAAAATTGCCGCACGGGATTCCACAAATCATGTTTCTTCATTAATTTGGTGAGAGTCGTCGACTCGCCGCCGGGAATAATAAGCCCGACGCATGAGTGCAACTGCTCTTTTGTTCGTACAAGTAAAGTTTGATGTCCCAACAAAGCCATCATTTGGCTGTGTTTTTCAAAGTCTCCTTGCAGGGCGAGTATTCCGATTTGTGTCATTGCGAAATAAAAATATCCATTTTAGGTTAATTCGATTCTTCCCGCGGATTGTGCACAATGCATATTTTTAAGGATTAAAATGTAACAAATACTTGTCATTGCGAGGAGTGAGGAACGAATCCCGAATTATCGGGAAAGCAATCTCATAACTGTCTTTAGAGTATGAGATTGCTTCGCTCCACTCCGTTGTGCTCGCAATGACATCGGGAAAGCATAACAGTTCGCCGCCCGGGTCCTCCCAAAAATGAACGCTTACCAGCCGCGTGTTGCCATTCTTTGTTCCTCGGGTATTTCTGCAATATCGAGGCCGGGCATGGCGTCTCCCAGTCCTTCGGAGGCTTTTGCAATCAAGTCAAAGTCCAGAAAGTTGGTTGTGGCCGAGACAATAGCTTTGGCGCGTTTTTCAGGATCGGACGATTTGAAAATACCGCTGCCCACGAACACGGTTTCGGCGCCCAGTTGCATCATTAGCGAGGCATCCGCAGGTGTGGCAATACCGCCGGCGGAAAAATTCGGTACAGGCAGCTTGCCCAGTTTTTTCACTTCACGTACCAATTCGACCGGCGCACCTAATTTTTTGGCTTCATTGACAAGTTCTTCATCACCTAAAATAGTGATCTTTTTAATATGACTTTGTACCGTCCGCATGTGCCGCACTGCTTCGACGATATTTCCGCTACCGGCTTCGCCTTTTGTACGGATCATTGCAGCGCCTTCGGCAATACGCCGCAGGGCTTCGCCCAGATCGCGGCATCCGCACACAAACGGCACTTTAAATTCCCACTTGTTGACATGGTACGTTTCATCTGCCGGAGTAAGCACTTCGCTCTCATCAATAAAGTCTACGCCGAGCGCCTGGAGAACCTGCGCCTCGGCAAAATGGCCGATGCGGCACTTGGCCATTACCGGAATGGAAACAACTTTTTGGATCGCCTGGATGACGGTGGGGTCAGACATTCTGGCAACGCCGCCCTGGGCGCGAATATCCGCCGGGATTCTTTCCAGGGCCATCACCGCAACAGCGCCGGCATCCTCGGCAATTTTTGCCTGATCGGGAGTGGTAACATCCATGATGACGCCACCCTTGAGCATTTCCGCCAGGCCGATTTTGAGTTTCATATCTTTTGCATCTTTCATTTTTTTATCCTCATAAATGATAAATACGCCGGTTTTTGCAAGCAGTTAAATTACGCAAAAGTTAAATATTTTACAAGGGGGAAAATTTGTGGAAGACTTGATCACAATGATAAATTCAGGGAACAAGGATACTATTGTTCCTTTTCTAATGATTTATCCCTAGTTGCAGAAACAAGGAATCGAGAATACGGTCTCGTAATTCCAAAGAATCAACCACACCAATTTCTTTGAAAAGTCGTTCTTTGTCTAATGTTCGGATTTGGTAGCACAGTATGATCGATTCCCTTAACAAACCACCAACTTTTTCAGGAATTAAAACTTCGTTAGGATATATTTTGCGGCCAATCTTTCTTGTCGTTATAGGTAAGACATTGACGACAGGTAAAATTTGATTTATTTGTTCTTCGCTGACAACCAAAACAGGACGCGTTTTACCCTGCTCGGCACCAACGACCGGATCAAGATTAGCAAGAAAAATGTGCCATTGATAAGACATCAGACCGGCCAATTTTCCAAATCAATTCTATCGAAATCACTGGAAATTTCTTTTAAATCACTCAAAAAAAGCTCATCGTTCATAGCTGTCTTTAGTTCATTTATTTTCATATCAAAATTTTCAGTCCCCTTCCCAAAAACCAGAATAATCTCGACAGGTTCATTTTCCGGAATTTGATCCGGAATTCTAATCCGAATCTCACGATTCTTGGGTGTTCGCACAGTTCTTTTGATTGCTTCCATTAGTATCTTATCTTCCTCTTTTTATTTTGCCGCTGCTCTCGCCTGACTTCATTTTTATCGCGTTTACCGGTATGAATGTTACAATATTCCTTGGGTGCATAACGGACGTCGGCGATGTCTTTGATAACATCCGGACAGTATTTTGTAGCAAGAAGCTTGGACTCGCGACAAATTTCTACATCCACGATGCCGTCCGGTCTGGGAAAGTCCAGTACAGGTAAATGTAAGGTGTCGTGGGCGGCTTTCATAAAAGTTGCGGTAATCGGCAAAGCAGCACGCGCACCGGATTGACGCTTGCCCAAACTCAGCGACGGATCATCCACACCAACCCATGTGCCGCCGACAATTTGCGGGGTAAAAGTAATGTACCAGGCATCGGTAAAATCATTTGTGGTGCCGGTTTTACCTCCGGCAGGACGCATAAAATGATAAACAGAACGGGAGGAAGCACCTGTACCTCTCCGTTCCACTGTCTGCAAAAGACTATTCATAATGTATGCTGTCTGTTCTCTCAGCACACCTTTACTTTGCGGAACATCCTTTTCCAGTATATTTCCATACTTGTCTTCAACCCGTAAAATGGACATTGGCTTAACCAACACGCCCTTGTTTGCAAAAACACCAAAAGCCGAGATCACTTCAATCGGAATAACACCGGAAGAACCGAGCGCAATCGCATCGACGGGATCTAACGGAGTGGTGATGCCGAGGTTTCTCGCATACTTTATGACGATCTCCGGCGGCACATCTTCCTGTACAAGCCGTGCCGTAACCAGATTTAGCGAACGCCGCAACCCTTCCCGCAGCGTTGTTTTCCCGCCGATAGAACCATCGTAATTATGGGGCGTCCAGCGGGAACCGTCATAAAGATGAACAACTATAGGCTGGTTCAGTTTCTCATAATACGGCATATAGCCGTTATCGACCGCGGCAGTATAAACGAAGGGCTTGAAAATTGATCCGGGCTGCCGCACGGCCTGCACGGCCCGGTTAAACTGGCTTTCTTTAAAACTTCTGCCACCGATCATTGCCAAAATGTGCCCATTGCGGGGATCGATCGCCACCAGCGCAACCTGCACTTTGCATTTTGCATTGATCAAAGAATCGACAAAGGTTTTATTTGCCATTAATTCCGCCAGAGTGTGTTTCCGCAGAAGACTGGGCGGGACGAGTTTAATAAACTCTTTTTCTTTGTGCATATTTCTGTTAACAACCGCCTGACGTTCCGGCAAGAACTTTTTAACAGCGCGCTCCGCACACGCCTGTACACGGCTGTCCAGTGTGGTATAAATTTTCATTCCGCCTTTGTACAAATCCCAGCCATATTTTTTCTGCAGGTTTTTGCGGACGTACTCGGTAAAATAAGCGGCGAAATCATCGGTTGCCTCTTCCTTTTTGGGAATAATTCCCAAATCAGAAGCAACGGCTTGCTCGTACTCCTCCCGCGTAATATACTTTTCGGCAAGCATTCGACCGAGGACAACATTTCTTCGTTTCTTTGCCCGTTCAGGAAATCTGTACGGATAATAAGAAGCCGGGCGTTGCAGCATTCCGGCGAGAAGAGCACATTGTGCAATGGTTAAATCTTTTACATCTTTGCCAAAAAAAGTTTGAGAGGCCGCCTGCACACCGTACGTTCCGTGCCCGAAAATCATGTGGTTCATGTACATTTCGAGAATCTCGGACTTTGTATATGTGCGCTCGATCTCGATTGCGGTCAGTATTTCTTTGACCTTTCTGGTCACCGTCTTTTCAAGAGTGAGATAAAGTTGACGCGCAAGCTGCTGCGTCAGGGTACTCGCACCCTGCTGTTTGCTTCCTGTAAAAACATAACTCATGGTAACTTTGATGAGGCGCAGTGGAGCAATACCCCAATGTTGATAAAAACGATGATCTTCCGTAGCAAGAACAGCATCGATCATTCTCTTCGGAATTTGTGAAAGAGATGTATACGAACGTTTTTCAGTATAAAATTCTTTGATAAGTACACCGTCGGCTGAATAAACTTTTGTGGCTAAATTCGGAGTATAATTTTCCAATTGTTCAAAGGATGGCAAGTCACGACTAAAATAAACAACCACAGCGGTTATAATAATAATTAAAAAAGAAAATAATACAATAAATTTTCTCCAATATGAACCCCAAATTGTTTTCAAAAAAGACTTTGAGTCCTTTTTATGGGTATGCTTTACAGTCATTTTTTCTAATATCTTCTTATTTGTGTTAATACCTTGCGGTATGAATTCAAATCTTCAAGTACTTTACCTGTTCCACGCACGACAGCCAACAAAGGTTCCTCGGATACGATGACCGGCAAATTCGTCTCTCTCCGCAGTCGTTCGTCCAGGCCTTTCAGTTGGGAGCCGCCGCCGGACATTAAAATTCCACGATCCAAAATATCTGCGGAAAGTTCCGGTGGTGTGGTTTCGAGGCATAACTTGACCGACTCGACAATCGAATTCACTGTTTCAGACAGTGCCTCCTGTACCTGCAGTGCATTAATTGTTACAGTTTTGGGAATGCCAACCACTAAATCCCGGCCTTTGACAGGCATGGACCCTTTTCCTTCATGAGGAGATGCAGAACCAAATTTGCACTTGATGAGTTCCGCAGTGTTTTCGCCAATCAGTAAATTGAATGTCTTTTTAAAATATTGAATGATCGCATCATTCATCTCGTCGCCACCGATGCGGATAGAAATGGAATTGACAATGCCGTGCATAGCAATGACGGCAATTTCAGTTGTGCCTCCGCCAATATCAATGATCATGCTTCCAACCGGTTGATCGATCGGTAATCCCAATCCAATCGCAGCGGCCATCGGTTCATCAATAAGATAAACTTCGCGGGCACCGGCATGTTCCGCAGAATCGCGAACAGCACGTTTCTCCACTTCCGTAATTCCCGATGGAACGCAAATGGCAATGCGGGGACGTGGAATTCGTGTCGGCACTGCTTTGCGAATAAAGTGACGAATCATTTGCTCCGCCAGTTCAAAATCGGCAATAACTCCATCTTTTAACGGCCTGACGGTAATAATTTCTCCCGGTGTGCGCCCGACCATCTCCTTGGCCGCATCACCAAAAGCCACAATCTCCTGAGAATTTTTCCGGATGGCAACCACGGAAGGTTCATTAAGGACGATGTCGTGATTCTTCAAAAAAACCAGCGTATTTGCTGTGCCCAAATCTATTGCCAGATCGTTGGAAAACATTGTCGAAAAATTAAATTTCATGCTATACCTTGTTTTTAATTTTAATGCCGAAAATGCCTTACTCCGGTGAATACCATAGCCATATTATGCTCGTTGGCAGCATCGATAACTTGCTGGTCACGAATAGAACCGCCGGGTTGGATGATGGCGGCTGCACCTGCCTCGGCCGCGGCATCGATGCCATCTCTGAACGGGAAAAAGGCATCTGAAATAACCACAGAGCCTCTCAGACTAAGCCCGGCGTCTTTGGATTTTTGCACTGCAAACCGGGATGAATCCACGCGTGACATCTGTCCTGCACCAATGCCCAGTGTCTGTTTCTTAGACACGTAAATAACGGCATTGCTTTTAACCCATTTCACAATCTTCCAGCCAAAGCGCATGGCCGCCCATTCTTTTTCCGTGGGTTGACGATTTGTAACAACGCGGTATTTTTTCTCATCATCGCCGCCGACATCCATTCCCTGTAAAAGATAACCGCCGACAACTTTTTTGATATCATATTCCTGAGAAAAATCCAAATCCCCCTGCCACTCGATCAAACGCAAATTTTTCTTTTTGGTCAAAATCTCCAGTGCCTCGGGAGAAAAGGATGGCGCAACAATGACTTCGAGAAAAACTTTGGACATCATTTCCGCCACTTTTTTATTTACTTCGCGGTTGAAAGAAACAATACCGCCGAAAGCGGAAACAGAATCCGTTTTGAAAGCATTCTCATAAGCCCGGACAATATCATCATCAACCGCAGCACCGCAGGGGTTACTGTGTTTCAAAACAATTGCGCATGGCTGCTCAAATTCATGGGATAGACCGATTGCAGCATTCATATCCAGGATATTATTAAAGGACAGTTCTTTACCGTGAAGCTGTTTTCCTGTACCCGGCGGAAGGGAAGAAGCCGTGTCTGCATAATAGGCCGCAGCCTGGTGCGGGTTTTCACCATAGCGCAAATTCTGAATTTTTTGTAAATTCAAATGAATCGCTTCCGGCATAGACGACGGCTCTTTTTCAATTGCAGAAAGATAATCGGAAATCGCCGCATCATACTGAGATGTGCGTTGAAATGCCGCAAGTGCAAGTTTTTGCCGCAGATGATACGAAACAGAACCTTCGTTCGACTGCAATTCCTCAATAATCTGGTCATAAAAATCCGGACTCGTGACAACAACAACACCTGGGAAATTTTTTGCGGCTGCGCGAATCATGGTTGGACCGCCGATATCGATATTCTCCAGGGCCTTGGTAAGAGAAACACTCGGGTCTGCAACCGTTTTTTCAAAGGGGTAAAGATTCACAACGACCATATCAATGGGAGCAATGCCGTGTGCACTTAACTCGTTCATCTGATCTTCATCTGTTCTTTTAGCAAGGATGCCGCCGTGAATCTTCGGATGAAGGGTTTTCACACGCCCTCCGAGAATTTCCGGGAAGCCGGTCACATCGGAAACGTTTGTTACCTTGAGGTTATTTTCCGTTAAAAATTTTGCCGTACCACCGGTTGAGAGAATTTCAACATTGAACCCGGCCAATGTTTTTGCCAGATCCAAAAGACCGCTTTTATCATACACACTGATCAGTGCACGTTTGATTCCAAGATTGTCGTCCACTCTTTTTCCTTCAAATTGAGTTCACTGCTGATTTTGTTGCGATAGATTATCAGTTAGAAAATAGAATATAGAAAAAAACACGACTTAAACAATACTATTTTTTTCATCACAAATATAAAGTACGAAAGAACTTGATTGTCGCAGGATAAATTATTTACAGGGGGATCAACTCAAGAGCACAATACCGGATGCCCGACAAGAATGTTCGCGCATGGTATAATAGTGAAAACCAGGAAATTGGAGAAAGGTAATAACTCATTTGCTTAAAATCCGAACACGACGGCCCTCGATTTCCACCTTTCCTTCCGCAAAAAGTTGGATAGCCTCTGAAAAAATTTGATGTTCCACTTGCAGAACGCGTGCAGCAAGGGTTTCGGCTGTGTCGCCTTCTTTAACGGGAACACAACGCTGAACAATGGGGGCACCGGTGTCATACTCATCATCCACAAGATGAACAGTCGCGCCGGAAATTTTGCATCCGTATTCCAGCACTGCTTCGTGGACCAAGTGACCGTACAAGCCCTTGCCGCCAAAAGAAGGAAGTAAGGCCGGATGGATATTCAATATTTTATTCTTAAAAGCTCGCACAATTTCGAGCGGCATTTTTTTTAAATATCCTGCCAGCACGACAAGCTGGGTTTCATACTCGGTCAGTACTTTGAGTAAATGTGTCGCAAATTCATCTTTGTCTTCAAACTGAATTTGCGAAATGTGAAAGGCGGGAATGCCCCACTGCCCGGCGACTTGCAGCACACCGGCTTTCGATCTGTTGCTTATGACAACAACAACTTTAGCATTTAATTTTCCAGCTTTTATATTTTCTAAAACAGCTTCAAGATTAGAACCGCGTCCTGATGCAAAAGCTGCAATTCGAAGGGGTGCACTCATGTTATTCTTCCCTCACTGCCGGTTCCAGCATTTCAATGACTCCCCGGCTGCTATCCAATTTCACCTGAACGCCAATGGGAAGGGTAAATTTAGCCTTGCCGTGGCCATAGGGAAAATTTCCAAGAACCGGAATCGACAGATTTTTAGTATAGTGTTCGACAACATCTTTTAGCGCTAAAGAAGGTGTGCCATTTTTCGGTTGGCAATCAATAAACGTGCCCAGCACAAGGCCGTTTATTTTCTGCAAAATTCCGACGTGAGCAAGCTGAGAAAAACATCGATCTATTTTGTAAACACTTTCGCCAATATCTTCGAGGATGAGTATGCTCTCTGAAAAATCCGGCAAGTACGGTGTGCCGATGAGGGAGCAGAGCATGGAAAGGCATCCGCCCATGAGCCGCCCTTTTGCACTGCCGGCACGGTAAACAATCTTCTCGTCGTTGAAATGCCCGGCATTCATTTTCAGAGTACGCACCTTGGTCAGGATGTCCAGGCAAAATTTTTCAGTAGCTTGATCGGGTTCGTTTCCCATTTCAACAGCAACCATTGGTCCGGAAAAAGAAACCAGTCCTGTTTTCGAAAGAACGGCCATTTGCAGGGCCGTAATGTCGCTGTATCCCATGATGATCTTTGGATGGGAAGAAAGTGTGGAATAATCAATCTTGTCCAAAATTCGCGTTGTTCCATAACCACCGCGCGAACAAAAAATTGCTTTCACATCCGGATTTTGTATCATACGATTGAGATCATTTGTTCTGGCGTCATCCGTTCCCGCCAGGTAACCGTATTCATCGCGCAGATGTTCACCTTCTAAAAGACGGTACCCTTTGGACAAAAGATGGTTCAGGCCACGATCAAGAAAAATGCTTTTTTCGCCATAAGGAGGACCGGCCGGAGAGACCACACCGATGAGATCGCCGGAATTTAGAGGTGGGGGAAAAATGATATCCACTGACGACATCCCTTTAGCTTTTCTTTATTATTGTCGCAAATACCTTTGAAACTCATAAATTGAAAACGGTGTGTACAGACGGTAATCACCAAATCCGGTTTGATCATAGAATATAAGTTCGCGGTTATAGCGATAATAGCGCCAGATCTGATATGGTTTTGAATAGCTGGGGTAGGGATTCCTTTCAATATCATCGGGTGCACCCAAGATGATGAACACCATGCCCATATCCGTTCGCCAACCTTCACGCTGCATGACGGAAAAATTCTGGTTTGCATAAGCGACGCGGCCATAATGCGCTTCCATCGCCTCATTCGCCTCGGTACCGGGAGTTGGATCGTGACGTTTCCAAAACAATTTAAACTCTTTGATTCGATCCTCACCTTTTGCTTTTTTTAATATCTTCCACTCTTTACGCGTGGCGATATACCGAACCTGTTCTATAGCAGCATTCAAATCTCTGGCATTGGTCGGCAGGCCGCTCCAGCGGATATAAAAATATTTTTTAACATTTGCTTTTTTCTTGCCGGCATTTACATTGACCGTCAATTTATACGTATCGTGAGCGAGGCTGTCAATTGTCAGCGGGATGAACTCGTTTGTTATTTTACCGGATAATTGTTTGGTAAAAGATTTTTTATATTTATCTTTTGTGTTTATACCAAATATCTCATAGCGAATCCTCACTTCATCTGCCTCGATAGGATTATAAATCTCAAATGAAGCGGCAATGTTTCCACGTAAGCCTTTGCCCCGGTTTGTAACAACAGGCTGCCACGTTTCTTTGCCCAAAGAATCGGGCACACCCTTTTTAACGAAAGTGATGTCGCTTAAGACAAGTTTATTTTTGGAGAAATCCCGCAGCTTGATTTTCTTTTTGGACTTGTTGATCTTTTCGGTTTCCTCATCCTGAACCGAAATCGCCAGCTTGTAGGAACCTGGCGGCAAATCAAAAGTCGCATGCGTGTAGCTATATTTATCACTTTTGTTTGTCTCATCGTAACGGGCTACATCAACATCTTCCGTCCAAATTTTACCGTCAGCCTGATCACCGTCTTTGTCAAGAAACAGAACGGAAGTTTCATAACTCGCTTCATAACCCTCGGGCATTTTCACAAATTGCAGTTCATCATATTTAATTTCCACATAGATATTTATCCTGCTCAATTCCGGGTGATCCGGTACGGCCACATTTGAAATATCATAATTAATTCGCGGGCCAGTCACTTCATCGTAATTTCTCATTTCCGCCTGCCCAAAAGCGGTAGAAAAAGAAAAAAGCAGAATGGCTGTAAACATTAGATAAAATATATTTTTCATAATTTAAAAGCCTTTCGTCAACAACAGGCACAAATACTAATCTTTTTTTCTCTTTAACGAAAACAGAAAAGTGAATATTTCCAAATTTACGCTAGGCTAATTCAGCAAAAAGATCGTAAATATCAGCAGAACGGACTCGGACATTGTAAAATTCTCCGACATTTGCCGGCAGCGGCATTTGAATGCTGTTGTCAATTTCAGGTGCATCCCATTGTGTCCGCCCAACGGCTAATTTTCTATCCATGTCCACCTGATCAATCAACACCTGCAAATTTTTATCAATGAGAGCCTTGTTATATTTAACAGCTATTTCAGCCTGAAGTTCCATAACCTGTTGCTGCCTGTCCGCTTTTACTTCATCCGAAATATCGTCAGAAAAAGAAAATGCCCTCGTGCCTTCTTCGTGTGAATAGGTGAACGCGCCCAACCTTTCAAACCCGGTATCTTTAATAAATTGTAATAACTCGTCGAACTCTTCCGCCGTCTCTCCGGGAAAACCCACAATAAGTGATGTTCGCAGCACAAGTCCGGGAATCCTTTGCCGCAAATGGTCGATCAGGGAAACAGTCTGTTTCCTGTTCACTCCGCGTCCCATCTGTTTCAAAACACGGTCGGAAATATGCTGGATGGGAAGATCAATATATTTTACAACTTTATCCAGTCCTGCAATAGCTTCAATGAGCGCATCACTCCAGTGCGCAGGGTGAGTATACATCAGCCGAATCCATTCCAGGCCTTTGATCTCATTTAGTTCGAATAAAATTTCCGGCAATGCAACATTATCCGGCAAATCACGCCCATAGAAGGTTGTATCCTGGGCAACAATAATAAGCTCCTTCACACCTCTTTGAGCAAGATTTTGTGCCTCGGCAAGAATATCGGCTTTTGGCCGGCTTTGATAGTGTCCCTTAATAAGCGGAATCGCACAATAACTGCAACGATTGTTACACCCTTCTGCGATGCGCAGATAAGAATAATGCAAAGGCGTGATGCGTTTTCTTTGCGCCGGCTTGTGATTGTCAACTTGCAAAAAAGACCGTACTTGCGCTGCCGTCTTGTTCGCATCAAGCATAGAAAAGATACCATCCACTTCCGGCAGTTCTGTTATCAGTTCTTCCTGATACCTTTGCGACAGGCAGCCTGTTACCAGCACTTTATGTTGAGGATTTTCTGTTTTAATTTGCAGGATATCGAAAATCGAATCGATTGATTCTCTTTTGGAACTTTCAATAAAAGCGCATGTATTGATGAGCGTCGCATCAGCTTGAGTCGGATCGCTCACGATTTCAACATGCTCACCAAAACCACCAAGTATCGTTTCCAGATCGATAATATTTTTAGGACAGCCCAGGCTGACATAGGCAATTTTCATTGAAAAAGCGCCTCAACGAACAATTCAGGGTCAAAAATTTCAATATCATCAATTTTCTCCCCCAGTCCGATAAATCTTACCGGAATATGCAATTTTTTTGCAATGGAAAAAACGACGCCGCCTTTTGCCGTGCCATCCAGTTTGGTAAGGATGATGCCATTCACATCCACAGCTCGAGCAAATTGACGTGCCTGAGCAAGGCCGTTTTGTCCGGTAGTCGCATCCATCACCAGTAAAACTTCATGCGGCGCTTGTGGCATTTGCTTTTTAAGCACACGATGGATTTTTTCGAGTTCAGCGATCAGGTTCGTTTTTGTATGCAATCTGCCGGCAGTATCAATAATCAGGATGTCCATATCCCGCGCTATTGCAGCTTTCAGAGCATCAAACGCCACAGAGGCCGGGTCTGCGCCGGGTTGCGTCTGGATGATATCGGTACCCGAACGTTTGGCCCAAATTTCCAACTGATCGATGGCCGCGGCGCGAAAAGTATCCGCAGCCGCGAGCAGAACCTTTTTGCCTTCCTTTTGGAATTTATTAGCCAGCTTTCCTATTGACGTTGTTTTGCCGGTGCCGTTTACACCGACAATACTGATGACATGAGGCTTTTCAGAAAAGTCACTTGATACAGATTGTATGCTACCGGAGAAAGCGGCCACAAGATCGGCTTTTAGCAACTGAATAATACCATCGCTGTCAACGACGCCTATCTCTTTTCCCTTTTTGCGAAGATCATCAATGATATTTTCTATAATATCAACGCCGATGTCGCTGAGAATGAGCAACTCTTCCAGTTCATCCAAAAAATCTTCATCTATTCGCCGGGTTTTCGAAACGACCCGATTTATTCCGTCTACCAGTCCGGCTCTTGTTTTTGCCAGGCTGTTTTGTAATTTTGAAAAAACCGACATCATGTTCTATTTTTCCACCAAAATCGTATTTTTTTTAACAGGAGCATTTTTTTTCACAAACGTTTCATTATGCAATTTGAAATACTTTAACAATGACGAAGGGATCAATACAACCGAACCCCACATTACAACAAGATTAACAGGATAAAAATTGATGGTATAAAACATGATGACAGCCAGGAACGACATTAGTGTCAATTTGCCGAGGAGATTGGATTCGGCAATATTCCGGCTTTTGGAGATGAGGTAAACGCTGGCAATAAGAATGATAATATCACGGCCAATCACCATAGAAACATACCAATACGGCAGGCCTTTGTATTTTGCCAGAAAAAGCATGAGGACAGCAACCAGAATTTTGTCCACCACAGGATCCAGCATTCTCCCAAGTTGGGAACGCTGATCCATGTGACGGGCAAAGTAGCCGTCAAAAAAATCCGTTAATCCGCTTGCAAGGATGGTAAACAAAGCGAACCAATCTCCTTTCACCGTTTGCCATGATAAAAAATAAACAATAAAAGGGATAAAGAAAAGCCTCGACACTGTGAGGAGGTTGGGGACTCCAAAACAATGTTTGTCTTTTTTTAGTAATTCTATCAAACCCAGATTCATAAAAACACCTATGCAAATGCCTTAATGATGTCTACAATCAAAGAGGGATGTTTGATGAGCGCCGATTTGAAAATATTGACAAGAGTTCGTTTTTCTTTAGGCATGTCCAGCAAAATTCTGGCAGCATTATCAAGTTCCTCGTCACTTAAATTATACACAAATTTTTTTAATTTGTAAAACACTTTATGTTTATTACCCTCGGCCTTGTTCCAAAGATTGACATACTCGGTCAGTCTTTTTTTTGATACATTTCCTTCCGCTATAGCCGCACCTGCGACTTGTCCGGCTATTTTAGCGGCAATCATTCCACTTGTTATGCCGCCGCCGGACACAGGGTTCGCCTGGTGTGCCGCATCACCCACAAGCATGAGTCCGTCGCCGACGATCTGTTCCAATGTTGGAGAACACGGCACGCCACCTGCAACGGTCGTCAGGATCGAAGCATGAGGAAATCTTGCATCCAAAAAATCCTGCAAACAAGCTAAAGGCGATTTATGCTTTGAATATTCTCCGGAGATTCCCAGGCCAACATTCGCCAGCCCATTGCCTTTCGGAAAAATCCAAAGATAACCGCCGGGATATTTTTCGTTTGAAAAATAGAACTGACAATATCTTCCATCCACATCGATATGACTCGCCGTAACCTGAGCACAAGTTTCCATGTCTTTCATCGATGTTTTTGTTTTGAGCCCGGCCCATCGGCCAACCCGCGACTCGATACCATCCGCGCCAATAACAATACTCGCTTCAACCTCTAGTTCGGAGTCGAGATGCTGCAACCGGACGCCACCGGCCTTTCCATTCTGGAATAGCAGCCCATGGACATAAGCCCTGGTCAGCACATTAGCGCCTGCTGTGGCGGCCATTTGTGCCAGTTCATAGTCAAATATTTTTCTGTTAAGAACATAGCCCATTTCATTCGATTCAATGTCCACCCGATCTTCCGAGGGAGACACAAGGGTAACACCGGATACTTCCTGCGCAATCCAGTGGGGCTTAATTTTAACAACGGTTTCCAGGCCTTTCTCGCCAACCCCTTCAGCACATCGAACAGGAATTCCAATTTCACGATCTTTTTCCAGCAACAAAACCGAAGCCCCGGATTGCGCGGCAAAACGAGCAGCCGTCGATCCTGCAGGTCCGGCACCAACGACAACAATATCATATTTTTTATTCATCACTGCCCTCCAGTGCCCGGACAGGACAAATATAAACACAGTTCATACATTGTGTACATTTCTCAGTAATCTGTAAATCATTCTCAGAAAGTTCAATCGCATCGTGAGGACAGACGGCAACGCACGTACCGCAAAAATCACATAAATCTCGTCTGTATGAAATTCCCTGCATACTCTTTGTTTCCATAAAATCTCGTGTTCCTCCTAGGTTCGAAAACTGGGGTAATTCATATCAAATCGGGCCTTGTAATACCATTTTGAAAAGAAAAACAAACCTGTAATGAGCAGCAGATAAAAAGGGAAACGAATGCAAATCACCAGGGATAAAAACAGTGCAGCGAATTTATTCGTTTTTAGAACTTTATCAACACTTTTTCTTATTGCTGAATCCGCAAAAAATGGCAGTATTAAAATCGATGGAACCAATATTACCCAATCTTTTGTGCACAAGCCCACTACAATAGCCAAAGCGTCCGAAATGACGCCCATAATCAGAACTGTTTTGACACTAAATTTTACAGCGACTGTTATTTTCCTGGTTGCTGCATCACCCTCCTTGTCCGGAATTGTAGTGAAGAAATAAACAGCAAGCATACCCAAAATATAAGGCGTCGCGTAAACGATCACGTTCAAATCAGCGGAGCCGTGCACCATCCAGCCAAAAAAAAAGACGATATACCCGCCCAACGCATTGGCCAAAATCCCGCCAAAAGGCCGATCTTTTAATACAAAAGGCCGGGAGCTGTAAAGCCAACCCATTACGAAAAAAGCAGCCGCCATAACAATGGCGAGATCAGGCCGTTTCCAGACCGCCAATAAAAATGGAACCGCGGAAACAAGAATGGTTTCAATTCGCGCATTTCGCACCGATATATCTCCGTTGGCGATGAGATAGAGTTTATTATTCAGCCGGTCTGTTTCAATGTCTTCCAATTGATTGAGCAAAAAAATGCCGCCCATCAATAAAGTGAAAAGGCCAAGTGTGATAACAAAAGTCATATCGAAAAAATAA
>JAACEJ010000597.1 GCA_011682565.1 Actinomycetota bacterium
TGGTACAAATTGCCACTAAAAAGCTCGGTAGCCTGGGATACCATGTCGTTGGCGAAACAAGCAGCATCAAAGCACTTGAAAAATTTCGCACCCACCCGGAGCAATTTGACCTGATCATCACAGACCAGACGCTGCCCGAAATGACAGGAAAAGAAATGGCAATGACAATGCTGAAAATTCGTCCGGATTTGCCGGTGGTATTATGCACCGGATACAGCGATACGGTGACAAAAGAGGAGGCTAAAGAAATTGGAATCCGGGAATTCGTATTAAAACCGATTAGTCTGCGCGAAATGCCAAAAATTGTACGCCGTGTTTTAGATGAAAGCCAAGTCGGTCAGGTTAAAAACCGAACAGAAGCGGTACCTGAGCATCATTAAAAGTATCTGTGTGAAAAGGCATCAAGTAGAAGAATAAAATGACTATACTTTGAAAAATAATAAGTATTGCCCGGAAGCAAGGAGAATGAAGGAATGATAAAAATTCTGGTAATCGATGATGAAGAAATGATACTGGACATGTTGAAGCAAATCCTGGAACGCGAAGGGTATGAGGTTTTGACTGCATCAGATGGCACCGAGGGAATGGATGCCTTTCAGCAGAAGCAAATCAATCTTGTCATAACAGATATTTTTATGCCGCGCAAAGAAGGCATCAGTGTCGTTTATGATCTGCGGGAAAAATACCCTGAAATAAAAATCGTGGCGATATCCGGTGGTGGAAGACTCGATTCCAAAGATTATTTGCGCTACGCAGAAAAACTGGGCGCCGATCAAACACTGGCTAAACCATTCAGCAGAAGTGAAATTTTAAAAGTAGTGGAAGCGTTGGTGGGAAAGGGGTAATGGTTGACGGTTACTGGATGCAACAAAAATAGAAAGCAAAACAAAATGACCGAACATGAAATATCCATTCTGCTTCTTGAAAGCAGCGCAACAGATGCCAAACGCATCAAAGATGAATTAGGGGCAGAAAATGTGCATTTTAAATCCAAACGGGTGATGAGCAAAAAAAGTTACCTCAAGGCTCTCGATGAATTTCACCCGGATGTAATTTTAACAGATTATGACCTGCTGCATTTCGATGCACTCTCGGCGATCAAAGACGCAAAAGAAAAAACGCCGGCCACCCCAATCATTGTCATAACAAACCGGAATGACACGGACAAAGCAGTCCGGTGCATGAAAGCCGGTGCCACGGATTATATTCTCAAAAACAATCTCGGGCAGCTTGTTCCTGTGATCCAAGATGCACTTTTAAATGGCAAGGCCGCGGCCCCTTGTGATGATCTGGAAAAATACCGCCTCATGATAGAAGAGACCAATGAAGCGGTATTTATCGCGCAAAATGGCATGATTGTGTTCACAAATCCTAAAACCCTCGATCTGCTGGCCTGTACGGCGGACGACATGAGAGGCAAACCATTCACAATTTTCATCCATCCCGATGATCGGGAGATAGTCATTGAACGGTATAAAAAAAGACTTGCCGGACAAAATGTTCCAAATGTCTATTCTTTCCAAATGGTCGATATGTTGGGAAACACCAAATGGGTTGAAATCAGTTCGGTTCGTTTCACCTGGAATAAAAAACCGGCAACGTTGAACTTTCTAAAAGACATTACCGAGCGAAAACAACTGGAATCGGTGCTCAACAGTCTGGCTAAGAGTTTCGCCAATCTTTCCGGCAAAGAATTGTACAAAGCCGTATCCAATCATTTAGCCACAACCCTGAATATGGATTATGCATTTATAGGAGAACTGAGTGAAGATATAAACAAAGTGCAAGTGCTTGGCGGTTTTGCGCAAGGGAAATCCCTGGAGCCATTTGAATATAATTTACAGAACTCTCCTTGTGAAAATGTCGCCGGTCAGACCCTGAAATGCTATCCTGAAAATGTGCAGACATTGTTCCCGAAATCGAATCTTTTGGCAGAATGGGGAATTGAAGGATTTCTTGGCACGCCTCTTTTTACATCTTTAGGAAAACCTCTTGGCATTGCGATATTGCTGAATAAAAAGCCAATAAAAAACCAGAATCTGGCAAAATCAATGCTCGCGGTTTTTTCCGAAAGAATTGCAGCGGGAATCGAACGAAAGCATGCCGAGGATGCACTGCGCGAAAGTGAAGAACAATACCGCCGATTATTCGACACGTCACCAAATCCGGTTGTCGTCCATTGTAAGGGCAAGGTTGTTTCAGCCAATGCTGCAGCCATACACTTTATCGGAGCCAAAGACCCCGACGAACTGCTCGGTAAGAACATTATTGATTTTGTCCATCCGGATCATCGCGATATTGTTCGACAAAGAACCAGCGAGATAATAAAAAACCAGGCACCCGGGAAATTGATCGAAGAAAAGTTTATTACGCTGAAAAATGAGATCAAAGATGTAGAAGTTGCAGCAACACCTTTTTTGTACAAAGGCAAACAAGCAGTACAGGTGGTATTTAGAGATATTACCGAGCGCGAGCAGGCAGAAGCCGCATTAAAAGAAAAGGAAGCATTGTTGAGCGCTGTGGTTAAGACAGCTAAAGATTCGATCTTTATTAAGGACGAAACTTTAAAGTACATCAGAGTAAATCCGGCCATGGAAGAATTATTTCAAATAAATGCAAAAGACCTTTTGGGCAAAACGGACATCGACCTATTCGGAAAAGAAGCCGGTGAAAAGGTCATGGCAATGGATAGACGTGTGTTAACAGGCGAGACTGTTGAAGAATTTCCATCAAAATCCGTACATGGAGAACTGCATACCTTTCATACCATTAAAGTGCCGTTAAAGGATGCCAACGATAAAATCATTGGTCTTTGCGGGATTGCCAGAGATATTACCAGCCAGAAAAAAGCCGAACAAACTATTCGTGAAAATGAAGAAAAATTTCGTTCAATCGTAGAAAACTCTCATGCCGGAATCTCGCTTATTGATAATAACTACAAGATTTTATATGTCAATCCCCGAATTTCAGAAATAACCGGTTACAACAAAGAAGAACTGCTGGGGGAGAATTTCAAAAAAGTGCTCGATGAAAAAAGCATAAAACTTGTCTCCGAAAGATATATACGCAGGCAGCGAGGCGAAAAAGTACCCCTAACTTATGAATTTGAACTACTTCGCAAAGACGGATCCATTCGCCATGTACAAATCCGCTCTGCAATTATCAAAAATGCACAAGGCTCCGTACAATCTGTTGCTCAAATCCTGGACATCTCGGAACAACATGAATTGAAAGAACAACTGCTGTACGAACGGGATCTCTTACATGCCCTGATGGACAACATACCGGATACAATCTATTTCAAAGATAAAAATACCAGATTTATGGCAATAAACAAAGCACATGCATCACAAATGGGGCTCAATTCACCGCAGGAGGCAAAGGGCAAAACTGATTTTGATTTTTTCACGGAGGAACTCGCACGGCCGGCCTTTGAGGATGAACAAAAGATTATTGCAACCGGCGAGCCACTCATCGGAAAGATTGAAAAGATCACTCCGCTGGGTAAAAAGCCGCGATGGGTCTCGGCCACCAAAGTTCCAATCCGCAACCAGAAAGGAGAAATCACCGGGTTGGTTGGCATTTCCCGCGATATTACCGATCAGATGCTTTTGGAAGAGGCACTGAAACAATCGGAGGCCATGTACCGCTCTCTTATTGAACAATCCAACGATGCCATCTATCTTTTGTATGGCAAAAACTTTGAAATGATCAATAAACGATTCACTGAAATGTTTGGCTACACCCTTGAAGAAACAAATGCACCTGGATTCAATTTTATGCAATTGGTGGCCCCAAGCAGCCGTCCGCTCATTGAAGATCGCGTCCATCGGATGAAAGCGGGCGAAAAATTAGAACCGGTTTACGAGTTTACAGCCATTAGTAAAGCCGGCAAGGAAATAGAATGTGAAGTGGGTGTTTCGTACATTCAATATAAAGGAGATACGGCAACACAGGGCATCATCCGCAACATTAGCGAACGGAAGCAGGCAGAAAAGGCACTGGAAGAATCTGAAATGA
>JAACEJ010000070.1 GCA_011682565.1 Actinomycetota bacterium
ACAGCAAAACAAATGCTTCTATCCAAACTCCAAATCGGAAGGTGGAGGTGGATTTTGACAAAAGGTGAAATAATCAGTATCATTGCAGATGGCACCGGGTTGACGAAAATTGAAACCCAGGCGGTCATCGATGGTTTTTTAGCAACTGTCAGCTTTGCTTTGAAAAACCAGGAACGTATCGACCTGCGAAATTTTGGCAGCATGAAAACGGTAAAACGCAAGGCAAGAATTGCGCGGAACCCCCGAACCGGCGAACCTGTTGAAGTGCCTGAGCATTATACTGTGGTTTTTCGTCCGGCAAAGGATCTTCGGGAATATGTCAATCAAAATATAAATAAAGAACGGAAAAATGATGAGATAGGAGGTGATGCAGTTGCCTAGTGGTAAAAAAAGAAAGAGACACAAGATAGCAACGCACAAGCGCAAGAAAAGATTACGCAAGGATAGACACAAGAAGAAAAAATAATTTAATGAGTTAGAGAGGGCTGAGACACTATTCTTAGCCCTTTTTGAGTTTAGGCATTTTATATTCGTGATGCTTTATGGATTTTTCGCAAGATATTGAAAGCAAACAAGTCGTATACTCTGTTGCTGAAATCACGCAAGAAATAAAAATTTTGCTAGAATCCGGTATTCCTGCAATATGGGTGCAGGGGGAAATTTCAAATTTTGTACATCACAGTTCCGGCCACAACTACTTTTCACTCAAAGATAAAGAAACCCAAATTTCTGCTGTCATGTGGCGAAGCCGGAACAGTTCACTCTTTTTTACGCCAAAAAACGGAATGAAAGTGCTCGCTTTTGGCGCCATTCGCGTTTATGAAAAAAGAGGAACGTATCAGCTTGACGTGCAAAAAATGATTCCTGCCGGAATCGGCGAACTGCAAATGGCTTTCGAACAGTTGAAGCAGAAATTGCAAGAGGAAGGTCTTTTTGACCCGGAGTTCAAAAAGCCGATCCCTGAATTGCCGGAAAAAATCGGAATTGTTACTTCTCCTACCGGGGCTGCTGTTCACGATCTCATTCAGGTATTGCAAAGACGTTTTCCCGGTGTGGAAATTTTTCTGCGTCCTGCAAAGGTGCAGGGAGAAGGTGCTGCGCAGGACATTGCGTGCGCCATTGAAGAATTTAATGAATTCGGACAGGTTGATGTCCTCATTGTCGGGCGTGGCGGCGGTTCCCTGGAAGACCTTTGGGCGTTCAATGAAGAGGTCGTCGTGCGTGCAATTTTTGCTTCGACAATTCCCATTATCTCGGCTGTAGGACACGAAATTGATTTTACAATCAGCGATTTTGTTGCGGATTTGCGCGCACCGACACCTTCTGCGGCCGCGGAGCTTGTTGTCCCGCTTGCGGAAGATTTGTTAAGCCTGGTGAAAAATTTGCAAAAAGACAGTTTTGTCAGTGTCTCGCGGCGTCTTGCTGAGCTTCGCGAGAGACTGGAAAATCTTCGCCTGAGCTACGGATTCCGCCGACCTGTTGATTTGATTTTGCAGCATCGCCAGCGCCTGGATGAACTCGTGCGCGTAAACCAAATCACTATGAGCAATAAGCTCTCCTCGCTGCGTACAAATTTGCAACAGGTGAATCAAAGATTATCCGGCTTGCACCCGGAGTCCGTTTTAAAGCGCGGTTACAGTTTGGCCTGGAAAAACCGTGATCATCACATTATTCGGGATGCAGCAGATCTGGCTGTTGATGAATCCGTTCATATCCATTTTTATCGGGGAGGTGTTGATGCTCAGGTTGTCGATGTGAATCCGCAGGAAGAGTTTGAAAAAGTTTATCCGCGAAATTCTACAAACATGGATGAGAAATAATGAACAAGTCTTTTGAAAAAGCAATGAAAAGGCTGGAAGAAATTGCGTCGTTGCTCGAGGACGGCTCACAAACTCTGGAAGGTTCCTTAAAGCTGTTTGAGGAAGCAAATGAACTTGCCGGGTTTTGTGAAGAGAAACTCGATACCGCTGAAAAGAAACTGAAAATTTTGACAAAGAACGGCAAAGAGTTTAAAATCCAGGAGGAAATGTTTTAGTAAAATGAGCGAAAAAATGGATGAAATTCTGCCCACGATTCAATCACCGGCTGATATTAGATCCCTGGATATTCCGCAATTGGCGCAGCTTTCGCGCGAGATTCGTGATTACATCATCAAAACTCTGGCGACCACCGGAGGACATTTGGCGCCGTCTCTTGGTGTTGTCGAGTTGACTCTGGTGCTGCATTATCTCTACAACACACCATGCGATAAAATTGTCTGGGACGTTGGTCACCAGGCTTATACGCATAAAATTATCACCGGCCGGCGTGAAGAATTTAAAACAATTCGCCAACACAACGGCATTTCCGGCTTTCCTAAAATTTCAGAAAGTCCTTATGACGCTTATGGGGTCGGCCACGCCAGCACAGCCATTTCTGCAGCGCTGGGTATAGCATGTGCCCGCGATTTGGCGGGAGATGACTATCGAATTCTTGCCATTGTCGGCGATGGTGCGTTAACAGGTGGCCTCAGCTACGAGGGCCTGAATAATGCCGGTGCTTCCGGGCGAGACATGGTTGTTGTTTTGAATGATAACACCATGTCCATTTCACCAAACGTCGGAGCGATTTCACGATATCTCACTCACCTGATCGCAAATCCGCTTTACAACAGAATGAAAAATGATATTTGGCAAATGACCGGTAAGTTTGACCGCATGGGGCCGAAAATTCGCTGGGCTACCCGCCGAATTGAGGAAAGTGTGAAAGGTCTCGTAACACCGGGTATTGTTTTCGAACGCCTCGGATTTCGCTATTTCGGCCCGATTGATGGACATAACATTGCGCGACTGATCCATATTTTTCGCCAGGTGCGCACACTCAAAGGACCGATTTTTGTTCATGTGTTGACAAAGAAAGGAAAGGGCTTTGCTCCGGCTGAAAAAAATGCGCCTGTTTTTCACGGCTTGGGAAAATTTGATCCGATAACCGGAGAGATTATAAAAAGTACGACACGCCCGACATATACAAAAATCTTTGGCCGCACAATGGTTGATCTGGCCAGAAAAAACGAAAAGCTTGTCGGCATTACCGCGGCAATGGCTTTGGGTACCGGGTTGTCGCAACTTGCAGAAGAATTTCCCGAACGCTTTTTCGACGTCGGTATTGCCGAGGGACATGCGGTAACTTTTGCCGGCGGTCTTGCAGCACAAGGAATGCGTCCGGTTGTGGCCATCTATTCCAGTTTTCTGCAGCGAGGCTATGATCAAATTATTCACGATGTGGCACTGCAAAAACTGCCGGTGATTTTCGCCATCGACCGCGCCGGTGTTGTCGGCGATGACGGCCCGACGCACCACGGCGTTTTCGACCTTGCTTTTTTGCGCGTAGTTCCCAATCTGGTGATCATGGTTCCCAAGGACGAGGAAGAACTGCGCCAAATGTTGTGGACGGCAACCGAATACAAAAAAGGCCCTGTGGCCATTCGCTACCCGCGAGGTGTTGGCGAAGGTGTGACGTTAAGCGAAACGTACACTTCCATCCCGATCGGAAGCAGCGAGGTTTTGCGCGAAGGAACGAACGCCGTTATTTTGGGTGTTGGGCCAATTTTGTCCAAAGCTCTCGCCGCGGCCGAGGTTTTACAAAATGCACATCAAATATCCGTGCAAGTAGTAAATGCCAGATTTGTCAAGCCTGTGGATGTCGAAATGCTGACTCGGATTTCCGCGCATCATAATTTGATCATTACGGTTGAGGAAGGCACTTTGAAGGGAGGATTTGGCAGTGAAGTTGCGGAATTTCTGGTGGATCGAAACATTTCTTCCGTCGAACTTATTCGCATCGGCATACCGGACACTTTTGTAGAACAAGGGAATCGAAATATTTTGCTCGACGATGTTGGCCTGAGTGTCGACGGTATTATCAATGCGATCAGAAAGTCGAATATCTTTCAGTCCCACAAGAAAGGAAAGCTGTTGTTCTTTAAACAACATTCAAAAATATGAAAATTGGAATCGTTGGAAATACACACAAACCTAAAGTCCGGCCTGCTATAGCTGATTTTGTCTCTTTTTTGAAAAAGAGACAAATTCCTGTCATTTATGCGCAGTCTCTGATCGATTTCATTGGTCTGGATGCTTCCGCAGACACGGTTCACATCAGCGAGATGGGTGCCGAATGCAATGTGGTCGTTGTCTTTGGCGGCGACGGGACCTTTCTCTCCACAGCCAAAGAGATTGCAAGTTCCAACGTGCCGATCCTGGGTGTGAACATGGGCGGGCTTGGCTTTCTCGCTGAAATTGTCATCGAGGAACTCGAAGAAACGGTCGATTGCCTCATCCGCGGCGATTATAGCGTGATTGAACGCATGGTCCTTGAAGGCAAGTTTCACAAGGACGATAAAGTTGAATCGTTTTATGCATTGAATGATTTTGTTGTAGATAAAGGTTCCAATCCTCGGCTGCTTTTTATCGACGTGCAAGTCGATGGGGTGTTTCTCAATACTTATCGCAGCGACGGCGTCATCATCTCCACACCAACCGGTTCCACAGCTTATTCTTTATCCGCCGGCGGGCCGCTGCTCGTGCCGACGCTGAAAGCGATTATCGTTACACCCATTTGTCCGCATTCATTGACCGTCCGGCCGATTGTACTGGCCGATGACAGTGTTCTTCACTTGTCCATCAGCCCGGATCAGGCACCGGCTCACGTCCACTTTGACGGGAGGGGACGATCTTATTTGCGACCGGGGGATTGGATAGAAATTAAAAAGGCAGATTATTCAGTCAAGTGGCTTTCCATAGGGAAACGCGATTTTTATGAAATCATGCGCACAAAACTCAATTGGGGCGTTGATCTTCCCGCTATGAACAAAAACAAGAATTTGGTGGAAAATAATTGAGCGAGGAAAGGCCAAAAACTCCACTGATGGAACAGTACCTGGGCATCAAAAGTAATCACAAAGATGCGGTGCTGTTTTTTCGTATGGGCGATTTTTATGAAATGTTTTTCGACGATGCTAAAATTGGTTCGGAAGTTTTGGGCATTACTTTGACCTCACGTGCGCACGGCAAGGCCGCAGACGTTCCCCTTGCCGGATTCCCACATCATGCTCTGGACAGCTATCTCGCTAAAATGATCAAGGCCGGCTACCGTGTGGCCATTTGTGAGCAGGTCGAAGATCCGAGGCTGGCAAAAACCATCGTAAAACGAGAGGTAACGGAAGTTGTTACGCCGGGCACGGCTGTAACCGATGATCTGCTGGAAACCAAGCGGAATAACTATCTCGTTTCTATCCATTTTGACAATAACAAATGCGGCCTCGCGCAAGTCGATGTTTCCACTGGTGAATTTCAACTGACCGAATTTCCGCAAAAAGATTTTAAAGAACAAATCCTTTCCATCGGCCCGTCCGAGCTGCTCGTAAGCGAATCAAATTATGATGACGTGCTCCGCAACCTGGACAGTTTGCAGGATGTGACCATCACCAAGCGTGATGACTGGACTTTTCATTACGATTATGCGCGGGAAACACTCACCGAACATTTTGGTACACTTTCACTCAAGGGCTTTGGTGTGGAAAATATTGCTCGGGGGATTTCTGCTGCCGGGGCAATTCTTGTCTATTTGCGCGAGAATCAAAAAGGAAAACTTGAGCACATCAACCGCCTTTCGCGTTTTGCAAAAGACGACATTTTACTCATCGACCATACAACCCGGCGTAACCTCGAATTGATTCAGTCGATGACCGGCGGCCCCAAAGGCGGTACTCTTTTATCCGTCATCGACGGCACGCTTACGCCGATGGGGGGGAGGATGCTGGTAAACTGGCTGCTCTTTCCTTTGCAGAAATTGGACAAGATCACTTCCCGTTTGGATGCTGTTCAGGAATTTGTGGAAAATGCGGAACTGCGCCGAAAAGTCCGCGATACCCTGCGCAAAGCAGGCGACCTGGAACGGCTTGTTGCCCGTTTCGCTACCGGTCGTGCCAACGCCCGCGACGCCAATGCAATTTTGAGCACCTTGCAGGTTGTGGTGGCAATTAAAACGCAGCTCGCAGATATCCGCTCGCAGCTTCTGGGTACAATTCGTGAAGATTTGAATCCATTGCAAGATGTTGCTCAGAAAATTGAATCCGCACTTGTTGACGATCCACCATTGTCGATAACGGATGGCGGATTGATTCGCCGCGGTTACAATGAGGAACTGGACAAACTGCGCGATATCGCTTATTCCGGCAAAGACTGGATCGCGCGTTTGCAAAAAAAAGAGAGGGAAACCACCGGCATCCCATCCCTCAAAGTCAATTTCAACAAAGTTTTCGGCTACTATATCGAAATTACCAAACCGCATTTGTCCAAAGTGCCGGCGCACTATATTCGCAAACAAACGCTTGTTAATGCCGAGCGTTATATTACCCAGGATTTGAAAGAATATGAAGAAAAAGTACTGGGGGCGGAAGAAAAGATGGCTTCGCTGGAGTATGAGCTTTTCGATGAATTACGTTCGTTCATTCTTGATTATACTTCCGATCTGCAAAAGAATGCCGGTAACCTGGCGCAAATCGATTGTCTTGCTTCATTGGCACACATTGCCGTGGAAAACGATTACAACCGCCCGGTCGTGGATGAAGGAGAAGATATTGTCATCGAGGATGGCCGTCATCCCGTAGTGGAAAAACTTTTGCCGCCGAGCGAGCAGTTTGTTGTCAATGATACGAAAATTGATAACGCACACGATCAGATACTTATTATCACCGGTCCGAACATGGCCGGCAAATCCACCTATCTCCGCCAAGTGGGACTGATTGTCATTCTTGCGCAGATGGGCGGGTTTGTACCGGCCGCTTCTGCAAAAATCGGTTTGGTGGATCGTGTCTTTACCCGCGTTGGAGCCTCGGATAATCTGGCTGCCGGGGAAAGTACTTTTCTGACGGAAATGAACGAGACCGCCAATATTTTAAATAATGCCACGTCCCGCAGCCTGGTTATTTTGGATGAAATCGGCCGGGGTACCAGCACATTTGACGGCCTGTCTATTGCCTGGTCGGTGACCGAATTTTTGCACAACACGCCGAAAATTGCCGCAAAAACTATTTTTGCCACACATTATCACGAATTGACGGAACTTGAGCTGATCCTTCCGCGTGTAAAGAATTATAATGTTGCAGTTAAAGAGTGGGGAGATCACATCGTCTTTCTGCGAAAAATTGTGCCGGGCGGATGCGACCACAGTTACGGTATTCAGGTGGCCAAACTGGCAGGCCTGCCACACAAAGTCATTGCCCGTGCGAAAGAGATTTTAACGAACCTGGAGGCCGAAGCCCTGGACGCGTCGCAGGTACCAAAGTTAGCGGAACATCATCAAAAGCAGGAAACGAAAATGCAGCAGATGAGCTTGTTTGAGGAAATGGAAAACTCGTTACGACAGGAACTGAACAAAATCGATCCGAACCAACTTACGCCGCTGGAAGCTTTGAATAAACTTGATCAGTTGAAACAGATTGTCAGAGAGAACGGGTGACGGAAGCCGGATAACGGATTGCAGATTACGGATAACGGATCACAGATGCTGGATGCCGGATTTGTAACTTTTATCTGGAATCCGGTATCCGATCTCCGGCATCTGGTATCCGGTTCAATCCAATTCTACGGAAGGAATATTAACGTGAAGTACAAGATTATTTTGCCTGTTTTATTTATATGTCTTATTTTTGCAAACTCGGCTTTTTCTCTTGGAATTGCAAAGTACGCGGGCGAGTTTTTGAGCATGGGAGCGGGCGCACGTTCACTCGGCATGGGAAGCGCTTATGTCGCTTTAGGCGGCGACGTGACGAGTGGATATTGGAATCCGGCAGGGCTGTCGAGCATTCGTTATCCGGAAATTGCTGCAATGCACTCCAGAAGATTTGGCGGCATCGTTAATTATGATTACGCCGGTTTTGCCATGCCCTTTCGGGAGAAAGAGAGTGTGGGACTCAACCTCATTCGCGTCGCTGTGGATGATATTCCCATTCCGGTTTTACCGCGTCCCGATCTTGGCCTCGACCAAAGTTATACGGACGAAAACGGCAATACCGTTTCAAATCGGCCGTATGTGGACAGGTATGTTAACAATGCCGATTATGCCGTTTTCCTCAGTTATGCAAAGCAGAAAAGCCGGACATTTGCCTACGGTGCAAATGCCAAATTTATTCGCCGTAGCGTTGGCGACAATTCGGCATGGGGACTTGGTTTTGATATTGGCGCTCTGTGGCGGCCGGTTGGCAATCTGACATTGGGCGCCAATTTCCAGGATGTTACGACAACACTTTTGGCATGGGATACGGGAACGCAGGAACTCATCTCGCCTACGCTGAAAACAGGTTTCGGTTACTCTATTGACCTGGGTTTCATTTCCAGCAAACTTTTCGTCGCCGGGGATACGGATGTTCGTTTTGAAAACAGAAAGTTCGCCTCACAGTTAAACGCCGGTCCCGTTAGTTTTGACTTTCACGCCGGAACCGAATTGCTGGTGCGCAACCTCATCGCCCTGCGCGTGGGCGATGACCTCGGTCACCTCACCGCCGGCGCCGGCATCCGCCTGCCTCGCCTGGATATCGATTATGCGTTTCTGAGCAATGATGATTTTAAGGTGACCCATCGTGTTTCGCTGCGATTGAGGATTGAGGAAAGCAAGTTTGCGCGACAATAACCTTCTCGTAGAATTGTTTGCTGAATGGTGTTGTTTCTATCACATTTATTTTGATCCACAACAAAAATTGTGAAAAAGTGAATGCGTATAATTGCAAGAGACGCGGGACGATTAATGCGAATGGGCCGTTTGTTTAGGAGAAATAAAAACAGGCGCTTATTCCCGAATTATATCCAAAAGTCTGTTCAACTCCTGTACTTCTTCCAATGATAGATTACTCAAAAGATTATCTATCATTTTCTCATAATCATCCATTTTTTGCAGCAGGATTAACCCGCTTTCTGTTATAGCTACATCTTTTTGCCTCCTGTCGGTTGGATTCTCCTGGCGATTTACCAAACCATTAGCGTATAATTTATCCACAATCCGGCTTACGTCAGAATTTTTATCCAACATTCTTTTTTTGATAAATCCGATAGAAAGAGGGGCTTCGGAACGAAACCCCCGCAATATTTTTAAAATATTGTATTGAGGTTCGGTTAGTCCGTGTTTTTTTAATGATTGATTAAAGCCGTAAGTCAATTGCTTAACGGTATATATTAGATTAATCACCCCCTTGTGGTATTCATTTCTAAAACGACCTTTTAATTCCTCTTCAATACGCATAATCAATTTTTCTTGTTTTAATTAATTCTTGTGTTTCCATGCTCAATGTTTTGCACCTATTACTTGGCTTAAACAACTGTTGTAATATCTTTAAATAATCGGCGAGGGCGGCGAGGATAAAGTGGTCTGCTTTTGTCATAATAGCCCATACAAATTGCCATTACTACTGTTTCCGATTCCTGTAGATTAAATCCTTTGTGGATACCCTCAAAATCAATTCCGCTCATTGGATGTGTATCAATACCCAATTCTTTTGCAGCGATCATTATTGACATGGCTAGTAATCCGGCATTACTTTCAGCAAATTTAAGTTTGCGTTCTTCGCTTGAACCGTAAAGGAACCCGGCAGCTTGCTTTGCTCCATCCACCATTTCATGATTATTGCCAACGCTTTGAAGCATTTCCTCCCAAACGGGATTTGTTTCAGCATATCCTTTTTTGTTGCCGATTATAATTAAAGTAACAGAGGCTTCTATTATCTTTTCCTGTTTGTTTGCCAAGTCATATAACATTTTTTTACTTACTTCCGTACTTACAACTATAATTCGCCATGGTTGCAAATTGAAAGCCGATGGTGCTAAAACGGCAAGATTAACGATTTCTTGTAAAGTTTTATCATTTATTTCTCTGTTCTTGTCAAAGAAATTCACTGATCGTCTTTCTTTAAACACCGATTTTCGCAGGCAGCTTAATCGTCAAAATAACACTCTAACTATACGAGTTTTCCGCCCAGGGAAATTGGTATT